>CAJWXO010000184.1 GCA_913049755.1 uncultured Cryomorphaceae bacterium | reverse complement strand
TTGAGTTTCCACATAGAGGGGATTGTCCTTTTTGTGTGTACTCTGATATGAACTCTAAAGTTTCTTTTTCAGCTTGTTCTATTGTCATGTTTGTAACTCTGAGGCTGTCCACAAGACCTGAATTATTGTGTTGATTCGTATTCCATGCATCCATATTGTCTATGTACTCTTGGGGTTGTTGTATAACCAAATTAGGTCCTTGAATTATTTCCGTCAAATCATGATTGGTTACGGCAGTTGCTATTTCTATGATCCTCTCAGAATCAGGATCTAGTCCTGTCATTTCTAGGTCTAACCATATTAAAGCTGGGTAATTTTTATTTTGAGACATTTGAGGACAGGATTCTAACTGCAAACTACAATAACCCCTAATGTTGCATAAGATTAAGACAAAATTTATCACTCTACTGTGTCTTGTGTCCCTGATGAGTGCGTGCTCTATTGCAGGAGCATGGGTCTATGACAGACTTGATGACTATATAAATGATTACTTCTTTAACTTTGCTAATTTTTCAAATGATCAAAAAGAAGATATTAGGTTAGTAACAAAAAACTTTAAATATTGGCTTACAAAAAATCAATTGCCAGAAATTCAACTCGTTCTAAATGATATTGCAGCGCTAAATAAGACTAGCAACAATTCTGAAATAAAACTCGTTTACGAGAAAGGATATAAAATATTTGAATCGATCAATTTATATTTTGATTATGAATTCATTGAATTTGCATCTTCGCTTGATAAAAAACAAATAAATGAAATGGAAAACCATTTCTCTGAACTTCAAGAAGAAAGAAAGGAAAAGAGGGAGAAGCGAAAAGAAGAAACGTATCATGTGAGATTGCTTGAGAATTATGTTTCTGGCTTCAAGAGGCTGGGTGTAAAGCTTAAAAAAGAGCAGAAGGAATTACTTGCCTATTCAATAAAGGATACTCAAGACAATAGCAAAGAATGGAACTTGCTTCAGAAGAAATGGACAGAAGAGATGTTTTCAATTCTTAGAAAAAATGAACAAAATAATTTCAAAAAAAAACTTTCAGTGCATTTAAAAGGTTTGTCTGATTTAGGTTCCCAGATCTTTAAAGATAAAATTGAACAGAACAAAACCATAGGAATAATTGCCGTTTCTAATGTAGTTGGGTCTATGGATGAGAGCCAATTTAAAAAGATGAATAAAAGTTTAAATGTATTTCAGAAATCAATTCTCCAAATAATCAAAAATCAAGATGACTCTTTCATAGAGTAAAATAGAAATGTTTAAAAATGTCAGATAAAATTACAAAAGATACGAGTTTTGGTTTCCGCCAAATAGACTCCCATGAGAAATCAAAGATGGTTGGCAATGTCTTCGATACGGTCGCATCAAACTATGATCTTATGAATGATTTAATGTCTTTTGGCATTCACAGATTATGGAAACGAGTTGCAATAGAATCTTCAAGCCTAAGAAAAGACTCTAACGTTCTAGATTTAGCAGGCGGGACTGGTGACATGGTTAAGCTCATGAGGGACAAAGTAGGTGAAGAAGGTCTTATCGTCCTGTCAGATATTAATCGAAGCATGTTAGAAGAGGGAAGAGATAGGCTTATTAATGATGGAGTTGAAGGAATTAATATAGCTCAAATAGATGCCCAATTTATTCCATTTGAAGATGAAACATTTGATTTGATAACAATTGCTTTTGGATTAAGAAATGTTACTGATAAAGAAAAGGCAATACGATCTATGCTGAGAGCTCTAAAAAAAGGAGGAAAATTGATTGTCTTAGAGTTCTCCAGGCCTACTAATGAAATTTTTAGAGAGATATATGATGTGTTTTCTTTTGAAATCATTCCTAAAATAGGAGAGCTTATTGCTAATACCGAAGAAAGTTACAGATATTTAGCTGAATCAATACGAATGCATCCCACTCAAGAAGAATTAAAGACAATGATGGAAGAAGTGGGATTTAAAGACTGCAACTACGAAAACCTGACCAACGGTGTTGTAGCAATACATTCAGGTG
>CAJWXO010000183.1 GCA_913049755.1 uncultured Cryomorphaceae bacterium | reverse complement strand
GACCGTCTGCATCTGTTGCAATTCCTCTTAAAACAAATGGAGTCCCTGCTGGAATGCTGAAATTTGCTCCTGCATTTGCAGTTGGAACATTATTACCGGCATCTGTTATACTTGAACATTGTGCAGAAACTTGTATCGTACTCGACATTTCTGCAATACTGACTGCATGAAAATAAGTATCACTTTTATTTTGAACATTCGGAGAACAAATACCCGCATATCCCATGATGGTAGATCCACTTCCAGGTTCTACCGCCGTTGACAGATTTCTTTGACAATCATTATTCTGAGTATGGTTCGCTCCAAATTGATGCCCGATTTCATGTGCCACATAATCGATATCATAAGCATCTCCCATGGGCGAAGTACTTCCCGTAATCCCTCTTGCCTTTTGACCCTGAATACAAACCACTCCCAAACCAGCAAGGCCTCCTCCTCCGGTACTAAAAGTATGTCCAATATCATAATTATCAGAACCAATGTTAGTATCACAGACTGTTTGACTTTCATCAATTAAATCACCTGAATCAAAATTTGACAATTCATCAGTAGATGCATCTAAAAAAATAATTTTGTCATTCTCTCCAACAAGGACCATTTTTACAGCCAAATCTCTTTCAAAAACACCATTTACTCGAGTCATTGTGGTATTCATCGCTGATAAAACAGCTGCTTTTTTTTCTTCTTCTGTAGCTGTTAATACTATATTTTGATTTGTCAAATGAAATTGCGCATACTCTCCGGTGCAAGCAAGCGCCAAACGAAATGTTCGTAATTTTCCGTCATTAACGTTTTGTATGCTATTTTCTTGAGCGACACTTTTACTCCTAAACGCTTCAACTTGACAGGTGAAATCGTCTTTATCTGGCACTAAATGGGATTTCTTATACACCATTAAAGTTTTACTATCTTTTGAATAAGGATGTATGTAGTAGGTTTCTTCCTGCCCTGAAAAAATAACTGCATGAAAACCATCCAGCCCAATACTTATCTTTGCAACGGAGGTTGGATCGTCGATTCCTTGCGCAGAATAGGACTTTATCATTGGAAACTTTTGAGCTAATTTTGTCTCAAAATTTGAAGATTCTTCTAATAAAAATAGAGAAAGACTTCCAGTTGCATTCGGTAACTTTATGAGTCGTTTTTTAGGATTGATTTGTAAACTTACGAAGTTATTAAAACGATCTATATCAAAAGACATTAACTCGTATTTTGAGGGCAAACTCTTAACTTGACGGGGGTTGTTCTGTTGGGTAATAATTTTATTTTTATCGAGTTTCCCGAAAAAATCTTGTGCATTAATTCCTTCGAAAGGTATCATGAAAAGAATAAAAATAAAAACTAGGGGATAAGTTTTCATAGTATGATTTTTAAATTATTTTTTAGTAAATATAATGAAAATAATTACCTTTACAGCATGCTACTTATGAACAAAGAGATCCTTTTAAAAGACTTAAATATAAAAGATTACAAAGAAACTTGGGACTATCAAACCAATTTACTTCAGGAAATTGTTGACACAAAAATAAACAATAGAAAAAGCAATTTCCAAGTAACTACTAAAAATCATTTTTTATTTGTGGAACACCCTCATGTATATACATTAGGAAAGAGTGGTGATCTAAGTAATTTATTGCTTACTGAAAAACAGCTTGAAGAAAAAGGAGCTACTTTTTATAAAATAAATCGTGGTGGAGACATTACTTATCATGGCCCTGGTCAAATTGTTGGATATCCCATTTTAGATTTAGAAAACTTCTTTACAGACATTCATAAATACTTGCGTTTATTAGAGGAGGCTATTATTTTGACCCTTGCTGAATATGGTCTAAAAGGAGCAAGAAGTAAAGGTGAAACAGGTGTGTGGCTCGATGTTGGTTCGCCTTTTGCTCGGAAGATTTGTGCACTTGGAATTCGTTCCTCTCGTTGGGTAACCATGCACGGATTTGCCCTGAATGTAAATGTTAATTTAGGCTATTTTGACCATATTATCCCATGCGGAATTAAAGGAAAAGCAGTGACTTCTATGGAGGCTGAATTGAATAAAAAAATAGACT
>CAJWXO010000182.1 GCA_913049755.1 uncultured Cryomorphaceae bacterium | reverse complement strand
CATGTTGCTCGGCAATTTTACGCAGGTATTTTGCATACAAGCCAGCATCCATGTGAAACGCATAATTCATACCATTATTAGGTAATACGGCAAATTTGTTGTTTTTTGCAGCCTGTAGCTCGTTACAATAGTCTCCAAACTCGCCGCTTATCCCCTGTTGCTTACCTTTTAACCAGAAATGCTGGAATCCTGCCGCCCAGCAATCTTTACCGGTAAAGCCAAAGGAATGAATATAGTTTTCATCAACATTTTTCCAATTCTCAAATGAGATGCCTAACTTAAAGGTACCCTGAACGGCAGCCATAAAGTCCCGCTCATCAATCTTTAATAGCTTGTGTAAAGTCAGCATTGTGGGGATAGTAGCTTCACCTACACCTACAGTTCCAATAGCATCAGATTCGACTAATTTAACATTGATATTCTTACCAATGAGCTTGGAAATTGCCGCAGCAGCCATCCAGCCAGCGGTTCCGCCACCGACAATAACGACATTTTTAACTGGATTAGCTTGCATCAAAAAACCTCATCTATCTTTTTAACTTTTTTGAAAGCCGTTGCATTCTGTCTTCGGCGATCACTTTACTTAACTTTCCAAGTATACCTTTTGCATTATCTGGAATATGTTCAAAATTTTCATTGTCGGATGAGAACACATAATGATCAAAGAGATTTTTCCAAATCTGACGTTGATCATCAGGTAAATCCCGCAAGCCAATAATGGCATGCTCTAGGACGTCCTGAGGCGACCCCATAAATGTCGGTGAATTTCTCCACCAGTAATTTACCAAAATATTAAAATCCTCAAGCGCCTCAACATGATGCCACCACATACTAGGAATCATTAGGGCATCACCCGGCTCAAGCTCTACTACCAAAGCTGACTCAAGAGCCTTACGAAACTTTGGGAATTTATCAAAATCTGGATTTAAGAAATCAACCATACTTATTGATTGACCCGCTGGAGTAAAATCAACAGGTCCCACATAGAGGTTTTCTAATTCTTCCGGTGGAAAAAGAGTAAATCTCCTCTTCCCAGCCACACAGCAAGCGATGTTCGAAGCAAAATCATAATGTGCTGGAATACGACTTTTATTTCCCATCCAAATACTGACAAGCGGATCATAGTCATCAAACTCAATATCGTTTTCAGACCTAAATCCCGGAAGCCATTTATCAACCATCGATGAACCAACATATATCATCGGGGCCTTATCATCTCCAATATGCTTAGTTAATACGGATGAAAGTTGATTTAACGATGAACCCAACACCTGAAAATTGAAATCACTGCAATCATCATTATAAAAAACCCGCCCATTGATCTCCGGCTCACCAAAAAAAACCGTATACAATTCGTCGTTACCGAATTTTTTTAAATATTCAAGGGACTCAACTGGCGATTTCTTTGATGCCACAACCGATGGCCATGATTGAATCAAGTTTTTAATTAGAATAGGAGAGTCAGAAGTAAAAACTTCCTTTGGAATATTATCAGGGCTACATTCTAAAAGTTCATGTAGTGTATTTTTTGAAGCCATAAATCTCAAAATCTCATATTAGAATTGATTAAACTTGTTATGAATCTAACTTCTCAGCCCATTCTTTTTGCATTTTGTTATTTTTTCTTTCAATCAATCCAGTTACGCAAGAATATGATGCAAGAGCCATATAAATTGGCTGTAAATACCCATTGGTGTTTAGGTTGGCTAATATTGTGCCATTCAAATCATGCAATTTATCTTCATTTATCGTATAGAATCCAACCAATTTATTGTTTGAATTATCCTTTAAAGGAATTTTTAACGTAAAGGGCTCGAGTAATTCATATTTAACCAAAGACTCTATAAACCCCTTATTATGCTCGTGACCAAAGTGCAAAGCCTCCAGCTTTTTCATTACTCTATTCAGATATTCAGTAGGATTGCCGTCAGCATCAAAAACAGACTGCCCAGAGTCCGTCGATATTCTTGGACTGGTAGTTTCAATAGACACTATAGGTTTTTTATCACCCTCATCTGAGGCCTGAAAGCCTATGGAAAATGGCTGCCGCTGGACCATCATG
>CAJWXO010000181.1 GCA_913049755.1 uncultured Cryomorphaceae bacterium | reverse complement strand
GTCCAGACTCATCAAATAATTCTGTTGGAAATGGACCCGCCCCTACTCTAGTTGTATAAGCTTTGACAATGCCAAGTATATGCGTTAAATCTCTTGGTCCCAAGCCTGTCCCAATACTTGCAGCTGCTGCAACAGTATTTGAAGAAGTGACATAAGGATAAGTACCATGATCAATATCCAGAAAGACACCTTGCGCTCCCTCAAATAGAATATTTTTTTCTTTCTTTTGAAGATCTTCTAAAGTGACAGAGACATCCTCAATCATTGGTAATATAGTTTTTCTTTGTGCCAGTAAATCACTATAAATTGTATCAAAATCTAACTCATCAATTTCATAATAATGCTTTAACATAAAGTTATGATAATCAAGGATTTTTTTTAGCTTGCTTGACAATTTTTTTACATCGAATAAATCTGCTATACGTAAGGCTCTTCGGGCGACTTTATCCTCATATACTGGACCAATCCCACGTCCAGTTGTTCCAATCGCTGAACCTCCTAACTTGATTTCTTTTGCTGCATCCAAAGACTCATGAGAAGGAAGTATAATTGGACATCCTGGGCTGATTTTTAATCGCTCATATACTGGAATCCCATTCTCAATTAATTTAGTTGCCTCAGTTATCAATGCTTTGATTGAAATTACTACCCCATTCCCAATAAAACAATTAACTTTATCATGTAAAATTCCAGATGGAATCAAATGTAAAACCGTTTTTTTACCGTCTATTACTAATGTATGGCCAGCATTATGCCCCCCTTGAAATCGAACAACAGCAGCAGCATCCTCGGTCAATAAGTCAACAATCTTGCCTTTACCTTCGTCGCCCCATTGTGTGCCGATAATTACTAGATTCTTACTCATTATGAATTCTCACATATCATATTTAAATTCTAATCAAAAATAACAATAACAAACCAATTAGCATTGATACTAGACCTATAAAGCGGAGGTTGCTATCTTCGAGTTGCGACATTCTTTCCACAAAATTTCTATATTTAGACGGACTAATAAAAGGAATTATTCCTTCTAAAATCAAAAATAAAGACAAGGCTGTTAATAATTCTTGCCACATAACTAGTTTAAATATATTTCTATATTCTTAATAACTGCTGAAAAAACAGATTAATTAATTACCTTTTGAGTTATTCAGATAACGAAAAAATTCATTGTCTGGATCAATTACCAAGATATCATTAGAACTTCCTATGGAATTTCGATAAGCATCAATGCTACGGTAAAACGCATAAAATTCAGGATCTTGATTATATGCATTAGCATAAATTTCAGCCGCCAGAGCATCACCAACACCTCTTAGCTTTTGAGAGTCTCTGTTCGCATTAGCAAGAATAATTGTTTTTTCCTTGTCCGCTGTGGATTTCAACTGCTCTGAAACTTCCATACCTTCAGCACGTCTTTCGGCTGCAATCCTGCCTCTTTCTTGTCTCATTTGTTGATAAACAGAATTACGAACATCATCAGGGAACTCGACTTGTTTCACTCGAACATCAACCAGTTCAACCCCTAGACCTTCAGCAGTAGTAGTTGCTGTTGCTAACATATCCCTCATTAATTCAGCACGCTCAACAGATATCGCTTCTTGCACTGTTCTTTTTCCAAACTCAGTAACAATCGCATTTTTTATTATTTCAGAAATTCGATCATTAGCAACTCTGCTAGAACCACCAGTGGCTACATAATAATTAACCGTATTCACTATTCTCCATTTAACAAAAAAATCAACATCCATCGCTAAACGTTCACCAGTAAAAATTCTCTCTGGACGCTCATCAATTGTTTGGATTCTTTTAGGAAATTTTCTGACCTTTTGCACAAATGGAAGCTTGAAGTGCAAGCCTGGCTCATAGTCTGATTGAACAACCTCACCCACTTGGAGTTTAATCGCCAACTCTCTTTCATTTACGGTAAATGCAGTTAGATTAATGGCTATTAAAGCTAAACCAACGATCGTAAAAATTAAAGGTTTTCCTATATTCATTGGCGTTGTCTCCTATCGCGATTTGAACTTCCATCGGCTGATTCATTTTGAGCACCTGATGTCGATAATGTATTTTGATTATTCATCCTCTTGCTACTTTCCCCAATTAATTTATCAAGCGGTAAG
>CAJWXO010000180.1 GCA_913049755.1 uncultured Cryomorphaceae bacterium | reverse complement strand
AGCCGCAAAAGATGCGGGCGATGATGAGGCGATGTATTACGATGCTGACTTTATAAGAGCATTGGAATACGGACTTCCGCCAACAGGCGGGTGCGGAATAGGCATTGATCGCCTAGTAATGTTACTAACTGATAGCTCAAGCATAAGAGATGTGATCCTATTTCCTCATATGAGACCCGAATAACCATGAGTAATTGGAAAAATATTAACCGAGATAGTCTTTCACCAAAAGATGCTTTAGAAATACTTATAGAAGGAAATAAACGTTTTATTGATGGCGTGAAACAAGATCAAAATTTATCTCTTATTCGAGAAACCTTAGAAGAAAAACAACAACCTTTTGCTGCTATTTTAGGCTGTAGTGATTCAAGAACCTCACTTGAAATAATTTTTGATCAAAGTTTAGGAGATATTTTTAGTGTTCGCTTGGCTGGAAATATAGCTTGTAAAAAGGCAATCGGTAGCCTGGAATATTCATGTAAGTATCTTGGCTCAAAAATAATTGTTGTCATGGGGCATTCAAATTGTGGAGCTATAAAAGCAGCTTGCGATGATTTTAAAGAAGGCAATATTGAGGAAATAACGAAGCTTATAAATCCAGCTGTGGTTTCTGAAAAAACAATACAAGACCCCAATAGAAACTCAGAAAATAGTGAATTTGTTTCAAAAGTTTGTTTTTTAAATGTTCAAAAACAAATGGAAGGCATCATTAATCAAAGTGACATCATCAGAGACTTGTTACAAAAAAAACAAATTGGTGTTATCGGAGGTATATACAGTCTTTCTTCTGGCCAGGTTGAATTCGATCACCAAAATGCTATATTTTCTTAAGTTTTCTCACTTACTCTTCCTAAAATAGTAATACCAACCATTCTACTTTCTAAGCTTTTGTCACATAGGTGTCATAAAGAAGTTTAATAATTCTCATATCGCAAAAAGATTACTTCTTATTTGTGAATGTTTTTAATAAGAAAACGGAGAGTTATTAAGATGAATAAAAAGTTAGGTCTCATAGTTGCAGCAATGCTTTTAGGATTATCAGTGCCAAGTTTTGCTGACTCAACAGAGGATTTGATAAATGCACTAGTTGCTAAAGGCATCTTGACGGAAGATGAGGCAGATGTGCTTTCTAAGAAAAATGCCGGTGAAAGACAAACACAAGAAAAAAAAGACAAAAGTAAGTTATCCATTAGTAAATATCTCGATGAAGGCAAACTATACGGTGATATAAGAGTAAGGCAAGAATGGAGAAAATCAGATGAATATAATGGATCCGGTTCTATTGATCTAAACAGACAACGTTACAAAATTACATTAGGATTTAAAACTAAAATTGCTGAAAGCTGGTTTACAGATCTTGCCCTTTCAATGGGAGCAAGGGGTAGATCAGATAATGCAACACTAGGCGGAGGAGGATATGCTGATAATAAAGAAGAGCTCTTTGTAAAGCGTGCCATGCTTGGTTGGGCACCTACAGATTGGTTAACTCTTCAAGCAGGTCGAATTACAAATCCTTTGTACACAAAACCAATGATCTGGGATAAAGATTTGACTTGGGATGGAGCTTCATGGAAAACTAAACATAAAATGAATAATCAAACTACTATCTTAACGACAGGTGGAGTGAGTACATTGCAGGACGATGATAAGCTTGTAAGGGATAGTAATGCTGATAGCTCACAGTATTTAATCGCGGCGCAAATCATTGGTAAACATAAATTTGATGTTAAATCTGGCCCATCAGCTAAAGTTGGATTAACGTATTCCATGTATACAAATGAAGACGATGGAGATAGAATTTTTAATCCAACAACCGAAGGTTTAGGCTCACAAACTTACATCAATGATCTTTCATTAATTGAAATCCCCGCCGATTATAAAATGATGGTCAAACCTGGTTTGGGGATGACTATGTTTGGTGACTATGCTTATAACTTAAAGGGTGATGATCGAAAAAAAGCATGGATTAATTCAGGTGCGGGAGGAAATAATGGCGGAGCAGATGATAATTCAGCATTCATGATAGGAATTGGATTTGGCTCTTATAAAGATTTTAAAGCTTTAGATAAAGGTGAGCAAAAAAAAGGTGATTGGAAAGGTAATATATGGTATCAAGAAGTAGGGACATATTCTGTTGATCCCAATCACGTTGATTCCGATATCTTT
>CAJWXO010000179.1 GCA_913049755.1 uncultured Cryomorphaceae bacterium | reverse complement strand
ATTGAAGGGAGTGCATTTGGAGAAATTTGCTTTAATACGGGTATGACAGGATATCAAGAAATTTTCACTGACCCCTCTTATTTTGGTCAACTCATGGTAACTACAAACACCCATATAGGAAATTATGGTATTTTGAATAAAGAATCTCAATCTAAAGCAATTTCAATATCAGGTTTAATTTGTAAAGATTTTAGCTTTAATTATTCACGACCAAGTGCTGATCAATCTTTATATAAATATTTAAAGCACCACGAGTTAGTTACTGTTTCAGATGTAGATACTCGTGCATTGGTCAATTATATTAGAGAACACGGTGCAATGAATGCGGTAATTTCAACCAAAGTGGGAGCTGAAGAACGATTACTTAAACAATTGTTAGATACTCCAAGTATGAAAGGCTTAGATTTAGCATCAATGGTTTCTACCAAAGAAGCCTATACTGTTGGCAGTTCCGATGCGAAGTATAAAGTTGCTGCATTAGACTTAGGGATTAAACAAAATATTTTAAATCATATGATAGAAAGAGATATGTTTGTTAAAGTATTTCCATATAATACTCCTTTTGACGAGCTTGAATCTTGGAATCCCGATGGGTATTTTATATCAAATGGGCCTGGTGATCCAGAACCACTTAAAGAAGCTCAAGCTGTTGCCAAGTCTATTATAGAAAAAAATAAACCTTTATTTGGAATTTGTTTAGGACATCAAATCATCGCTTTAGCCAATGGTATTCCAACCTTTAAGATGTTTAACGGACACCGTGGAATTAACCATCCAGTAAAAAATTTACTAACTGGAAAAGGAGAAATTACCTCTCAAAATCATGGTTTTGCTGTTGAGATGGAAGCTGCAAAGGCACACCCAGAGATTGAAGTTACTCATGTTCATCTCAACGATGAAACATTAGCAGGAATGAGAATGAAAAATAATAAATGTTTTTCAGTACAATATCACCCTGAAGCTGGACCTGGTCCAAATGATGCTACTTACCTTTTTGACATTTTTAAAGAATATATCAATAATTAAAAACCAATTTAGAACTATATTATATGAGTATTATTATTAGTATACATGCAAGACAGATATTTGATTCAAGAGGAAACCCAACAGTTGAAGTAGATGTAATTACAGAAAATGGAATTTTAGGAAGAGCAGCAGTTCCATCGGGGGCTTCAACCGGAGAACATGAAGCAGTTGAACTTCGCGATGGTGGATCCTCTTACATGGGAAAAGCAGTTGGAAAAGCCGTTGTAAATGTGAATCAATTAATTTCCCAAGAAATAGTGGGACTTTCGGTTTTTGGGCAAGAGGAAATCGATAATGCAATGATCAAATTGGATGGGACTACTAATAAATCTAAACTTGGCGCTAATGCTATTTTAGGTGTATCTCTAGCGGTAGCAAAAGCAGCTGCAAATGAACTTGGCATACCACTTTATAGATATATTGGTGGTGTAAATGCTAAAACACTTCCAGTTCCCATGATGAATATCATTAATGGAGGTTCTCACTCTGACGCTCCTATTGCATTTCAAGAATTTATGGTCATGCCTGTTGGAGCTTCTTCATTTTCAAAAGCAATGCAAATGGGTACTGAAATTTTTCACAATCTTAAAAAAGTATTACACGATCGTAATTTAAGCACAGCTGTTGGAGATGAAGGCGGTTTTGCACCCGAATTAAACGGAACTGAAGATGCTTTAGATACAATTATAAAAGCAATTGAAAACGCAGGATATAAAATAGGTTCTGAGATTATGATTGCATTAGATTGCGCTGCGGCTGAATTTTATAAAAATGGTGTTTATGACTATACAATTTTTGAGGGAGAGAAGGGGGTAAAAAGAAGTTCTGAGGAACAAGCAATTTATCTGTTAGAGTTATCAAGTAAATATCCGATTGTCTCTATTGAGGATGGTATGGATGAAAACGACTGGGAAGGCTGGAAATTTCTCACTGAGAAGGCAGGAGACAAAGTTCAACTTGTAGGTGACGATCTATTTGTAACTAATGTACAACGTCTTGACAGAGGAATTAAGCAGGGCATAGCAAATTCAATTTTGATTAAGGTTAATCAAATTGGAACTTTATCAGAAACCATTGCTGCTGTTGATATGGCTCACCGAGCTGGTTATACCTCAGTGATGTCCCACAGATCTGGGGAAACTGAAGA
>CAJWXO010000178.1 GCA_913049755.1 uncultured Cryomorphaceae bacterium | reverse complement strand
CTTTATCACAATACTGCTGTAGTTTTTGAAAAAGATGGAAATATAGCTGGGAAATATCGAAAAATGCATATACCTGACGACCCTGGATTTTACGAGAAATTTTATTTCACTCCAGGAGATCAAAATTTCACTCCAATTGAAACTTCAGTTGGTAAATTGGGCGTAATGATATGTTGGGATCAATGGTATCCGGAAGCCGCAAGAATTATGACTTTGAAAGGAGCAGAAATTTTAATATATCCTACCGCAATTGGCTGGGATCCTCAAGATTCAAAAAAAGAAAAAAACAGACAAATTGAAGCTTGGAAAACGATTCAAAAAAGTCATGCTATTGCCAATGGCGTTCATGTAATTTCCGTTAATAGAATCGGTAATGAAGAAGATCCTTCAAATCAAACTAGTGGAATAAATTTCTGGGGGAATTCATTCATTTGTGGACCCCAAGGAGAAGAGTTATTTCTAGCCGACCAAGAAAAAAAATCCGCTGTAATTGAAATAAATAAAGTATCTTCAGAATCAGTAAGAAGATGGTGGCCATTCTTAAGAGATAGAAGGATTGATCACTATGATGAAATTAAAAACAGGTTTATCGACGATTAATTTTAAAATAAAAAAAGCGCTCAATGAGCGCTTTTTTTATTTTAATTCTTATTTAAAGATCATCAGGATCTGGAGCAACAGTCACTTTTTTCTTTGGTGGCTTAATTGATTTCCTGAAAATGATATTAACCAATATATCATCAACGGTAACTAAGGTTTTGGAAATTCCGTTTGTTATAGTTGCCTTTGTAGCGTGCTTAAATTGTTTTTTATAAATCTCATAAGATCCATCAGTATTTCTTAAGTAGATTTGAGTAATTATTCCATTAACCACCTTAACCTTACCCATTAAACATTCTGAAGTACTCCCTTGCCTAAAAGTTACGACAACATCTTCATCCCATCCATCAGGTACATCATTAGCACCTCTTTCCTCGAATTTTTTCGCGTATTTCTGATAACAATTTAGGGCTACATCTCCTGCAAATACAGTTGATGAAAAAGCCATAATTAGTACAAATAGTATTTTTTTCATTATTATAAATTTTGGTTTCAGCAATCGTTTTGCAAAATACTTGCCAAATTATTTCAACGAAGAAATCTTTCCAAAATTAACAAATTATTGTCAATCTCTACCATTCTTTACAAATCAAAAAGAAAAAAACACAATATAGGGTTGAATAACTATTTGAAATTTACATTTAACAAAAAAATATTATGCTATCAAAATCATACGGAGGTACTGTCCATGGAGTTAACGCATTGTTAATAACAATAGAAGTTTCCATTTCCAATGGAAGTAAATTTTTTCTGGTAGGATTGCCAGATAAGGCTATTCAAGAAGCCAGATATAGGATAGCATCGGCACTAAAAAATTCTACTTTTAAGATGCCCTATAAAAATATAGTTATAAATATGGCTCCTGCAGACATCAAAAAGGAAGGTGCAGCCTATGATTTACCAATTGCAATTGGCATTATGAGCGCATCAGATCAAGTTGATAAAAAATTATTGAAAGAGTATTTAATAATGGGAGAATTATCTCTTGATGGTAAGATTAACCCTATAAAAGGTGCATTACCGATTTCGATTCTCGCAAAAGAACAAGGATTCAAAGGGATTATATTACCAAAAGAAAATGTTAAAGAAGCAGGTATTGTATCAGGCATTGATGTTCTAGGCTTTGAAAACATTCTTGATGTTGTTGGTTTTTTAAATGGCACCAAAGAAGTAAAACCTTTTGTTCTTGACACTAGAAAAGAATTTTATGAAAATACGGATCACCTACTTCATGACTTCGCAGACGTAAAGGGGCAGGAAAATATTAAAAGAGCAATGGAAATTGGGGCATCAGGAGGTCACAACCTTATTCTCATTGGACCTCCAGGATCTGGAAAGACAATGCTAGCAAAACGCTTCCCTTCTATACTTCCACCTATGACGCTTTACGAAGCATTGGAAACAACTAAAATTCATTCTGTTGCAGGAAAGTTAAAAGAGAGTAATGGCTTAGTTGCACAGCGTCCATTCAGAAGTCCCCATCATACTATGTCTGATGTAGCCTTAATTGGCGGAGGAACTACCCCGCAACCTGGAGAAGTTTCTATGGCTCACAATGGTGTTTTATTCCTGGATGAACTACCTGAGTTTAAAAGAGCTGTCCTAGAAGTTTTAA
>CAJWXO010000177.1 GCA_913049755.1 uncultured Cryomorphaceae bacterium | reverse complement strand
AAACACATTCTGAATCCATAAAATCTTTATTTCCAGCAGAAACTTTTGATTCAAAACCTCTTCCATCTATTGTTAATGCATATGTTCCTTGAGTTTCTTCGCAAGCTCGAACACACCTTGAACATACAATACATTTTGATGGATCAAAGGTAAAATACGGGTTAGATTCGTCTTTTTCCGATTCCAAATGATTCTCACCATCATAGCCATAGCGAACATCTCTTAAGCCAACTGCTCCAGCCATGTCTTGAAGTTCACAATCACCATTTGTAGCACATGTTAAACAATCTAATGGGTGATCGGAGATATATAACTCCATTACACCTTTTCTGATGTCAGCTAATTTTGGTGTTTGAGTATGTACTTTTAAATCTTGCTCTACTGGAGTAGTACAAGATGCTGGATAACCTCGCTTGCCTTCAATCTCAATAAGACATAGTCGACATGACCCAAATGGATCTAAGCTATCAGTTGCACATAATTTTGGAACACTCACACCTGCTTCAGAAGCTGCACGCATAATTGAAGTCCCTTCAGGGACAGATATATCAATGCCATCAATATTTAAATCGACAAGCTTTTCTGAAGTTTTTTTCGGTGTTCCGAAATCTTTTGTATCATCCATATTTTTCTGCTTTTGGCATAATTTTAATCGGGGTTTTGCCCCAATCATCTAAAATTTCATTAAGTTATTAATTCTATTAAGTTAAGTCGTAAGTTTATGCTTAAGTTTCTGTTTTTTCAAGTCCAAAATCTCCAGGAAAATAATTAAGCGCACTTAAAACTGGAAAAGGTGTCATTCCGCCCATTGCACATAATGAGCCATTTACCATAGTATCTCCAAGATCTCTTAATAAAGAAACATTTTTTTCCTGATCTACACCTTCTTTAATTTTATCAATAACTTCCATTCCTCGAGTTGAGCCAATTCTACATGGTGTGCATTTTCCACAAGACTCAATCGCACAAAACTCAAAAGAATATCTAGCCATTTTTGACATATCAACAGTATCGTCAAATGCAACGATACCCCCATGCCCAACAACGGCTTTGATTTCACTAAATTTTTCATAATCTAGTGGGGTATCAAATTGTTCTTCAGGTAAAAATGCACCTAAAGGGCCTCCAACTTGGACGGCTTTAATTGGCTTACCAGTTGCAGAGCCTCCTCCAAAGTCATATAAAAGTTCTCGTAGTGAAATACCAAAAGCTTTTTCTATTAGTCCTGTCTGTTTTAAATTACCAGCTAATTGGATAGGAAGGGTCCCTTTAGAGCGCCCCATTCCAAAATTAGCGTAAAAAGAGGCTCCCTTGTCCATAATAATCGGAACTGTTGCAAGTGATATCACATTATTAACTACGGTTGGTTTTCCATATAAACCTTCTATAGCTGGCAATGGTGGCTTATATCTCACCATTCCTCTTTTACCTTCAAGGCTTTCAAGTAATGAGGTTTCTTCTCCACAAATATAAGCACCAGCAGCGCGAGTCACTTCCAAATTAAATGAAAAGTCTGATCCAAGAATATTTTTACCTAGGTAGCCTTTTTTTAAAGCAATATTTATTGCTTCATTTAATATTTCTAAAGCATGGGGGTATTCTGAACGCAAATATATATATCCTTGATCTGCACCAACAGCAAGCCCTGCAATAATCATTCCCTCAATCAAAACAAAAGGATCATTTTCCATTATCATTCGATCAGAGAAAGTTCCAGAGTCTCCTTCATCCGCATTACAAACAATGTATTTCTTTTCTGATGGAGCATCTAAAACTGTTTTCCATTTTATACCTGTTGGGAATGCTGCGCCTCCTCTGCCTCGCAAACCAGAATCTGCAATTTCTTTAACAATATTCTCTTGGCTTAACTTAAGAGAATTTTTAAGACCTTTAAATCCATCCAGTCCCTCATAGTCATGAATACTGACAGGATCTGTTATACCAACTCGCGCATAGGTTAGTCTTTCTTGATTTTTCAACCACTTTATATCTTCTGTAATTCCTAAACATAATGGGTGTTTATCACCCAAGAAAAATTCATTATCAAATAACGAAGTAATATCACAAGCAGTTACTGGGCCATATGCCACCCTTCCTTTAGAAGTCTCTACTTCAATCATGGGCTCAAGCCAAAACAAACCTCGAGAACCATTACGAACGATATTAATATCAATATTTCTTTTTTTAGCTTCATTTAATATTTCTTGATAAACCTTATCGGCACCTAATGATATTGAACTTGAAT
>CAJWXO010000176.1 GCA_913049755.1 uncultured Cryomorphaceae bacterium | reverse complement strand
TAAAATTACTGGGAACTTCTAAATACTATTTTTTTTTATTCAATTACACCAGAACCAATAAGTTCTTTTTCTTTATACCATGCGACAAATTGTCCTGAAGTTATTGCAAATTGGGGGGTTTCAAAGGAAATATACATAGAATTTTCAGTTTGAAAAAGAGTAGCTTTTTGCAATACTTGTCGGTATCGAATTCGAGAATCTACTGATAATTTTTCTCCAGCGTTTAAGCTCAAGTCGTCACGTACCCAATGAATATCATCCCGAGAGACCCTTAACGCCAAACGAAATAATCCTGGATGTACTTTTCCTTGCCCCACATAAATAATGTTGTTATCCATATCAGTATCGATGATGAATAAAGGCTCCACATTCCCCCCTACCCCTAATCCTTTTCGCTGTCCTATTGTATAAAAATGAGCTCCATTATGTTTGCCAACTTCGATTCCGTCCGTAGGCTTGTAACGTAACTTTGTTGAACGCTTTAGAATATCATTATCAGAATTTTTAAGTTTAGAATAATTAGAAAAATTCGTAGGAATTTCAATGATTTTACCCGTTTTAGGTTTTAACTGCTGCTGTAAAAAGTCAGGTAGTTTAACTTTTCCAATAAAGCATAGTCCTTGAGAATCTTTTTTCTCTGCTGTAACTAAATTCTGTTTAAAAGCTATCTTTCTTACCTGATCTTTATTTAAGTGTCCAATCGGAAATAAGACATTTGAAAGTTGTTTTTGTGATAACTGACATAAAAAATATGACTGGTCTTTATTATTATCCTTCCCAGAAATTAACTGAAATATCTCTTTACCTGTTTCGTTTTTAAAAGATTTTTTTTGACAATAATGTCCTGTTGCGATATAATCAGCTCCGAGGGAAAATGCAATTTTTAAAAAAACGTCGAATTTAATCTCTCGATTGCATAAAACATCGGGATTTGGTGTGCGACCTTTAGAATATTCGTCAAACATATAGTTCACAATTCGCTCTTTATACTCTTTACTTAAATCTACAGTTTGAAAAGGAATACCTATTTTTTCAGCTACCAACATTGCATCGTTGCTATCTTCTAACCAGGGACATTCATTTGAAAGGGTAACAGATTCATCGTGCCAGTTTTTCATAAATAGCCCAATAACTTCATAACCTTGTTCCTTCAATAGATATGCAGCAACACTAGAATCAACACCTCCAGAAAGCCCAATTATGACACGCCCTTTTTTCATATTGCAAAGATAGATAGTATTAGAGGATTATCTACGCCCTGCCTTTTTTTGCTTTTCAGCTTCTTCCATTGCTTTTTGAAGACGAGAAGAAAATCCACTCGCTTTTTTGGGCTTCTTTTTATTTTCTTCAATCTTAGCATGAATTTTATTGTCATCAATAATATAATTCTTAATAACAAGCATTAAGATGATTGTAAGGAGATTTGAAACAAAATAATATAAACTCAAACCACTTGCATAATTGTTAAAGAAAAACAACATCATCACTGGCATTAGATACATTATTATCTTCATATTTGGCATTCCGGGTTGTTGTGGCATAGGTTGTTGTCCAGTTGTCATTTTGGTATAAAAGAAAATGGCAATGGAAGCCAGGATTGGGAATAAACTTACATGGTCTCCATAAAAAGGTATTGAAAATCCTAAATCTAAAACCGAGTCATAGGATGAAAGATCATCTGCCCAAAGAAAACTTTTGTCTCTAAGTACGAAGGCTACTGGAAAAAATGAGAATAAGGCGTAAAATACAGGAAGCTGAATTAAAGCAGGAACACAACCTGACATTGGATTAGCACCTGCCCGGGAATACAAACTCATGGTTTCTTGCTGACGCTTAACTGCGTCATCCTTATACTTTGCAGTAATAACCTCTACATCCGGACGAAGGACTTTCATTTTTATCTGTGAAACATAAGATTTATAGGTTACTGGAGACATCATTAATCTTACGATTAGTGTCATCACGATAATTGCAATTCCATAGGAAAGAAAAGAAGATAAAAATCCAAATAAAGGAAGGAAAATAACACGATTGATCCATCCAAATATTCCCCAACCCATTGGTATAGAGGCTTCTAAATCTCCTTCAAGATTTTGCAATGTATCATAGTCTGTGGGGCCATAATAAAACTCTAGATTAGAATTAATATTTCCAGATTGAGATGGTAAAGAGAATATAGTTTCAAAACGCTTAGTATATTTTTCATCTAAGCTTTCATTTGCAGTCAAATCCTTTGATTTTATGTCTGCGCTTGAAATAGTCAATTCAGGTATGAGAATGGCGCTGAAAAAGTGTTGACGATAA
>CAJWXO010000175.1 GCA_913049755.1 uncultured Cryomorphaceae bacterium | reverse complement strand
AAAAATAAGGCGCTATCCATAAATTTATCAGATACACACCTTTTTAGTTAAAAAAAAAACCTAGCACTATTTTCATAGTACTAGGAAATAAAAAAATATTAGGAGTATTTTTTTAATTATTTACTTTTGTTTTATTTTTTATCAGGTCAAGTGCTGAGGTAATTAAGGCGAACCATTCCTGATATGTTTCTACATCCAACTCATTTTTTCGCATCTTCTCTGCCATATCATCAAGATCCTCCGTAAGTCCCCGAACATATTGCTTTATATGCTTATTATTTTTGCTTTCTATATTATTCTTTCTTATCATAAATTTAATTGTAAATGAGAATCATTCGTATTACAAGATAAATATTGAATTATTTTTTCTTATTAATTATCTGAAAGAATACCTCACCTTTTTTAATCATACCTAATTCATCTCTTGCTCTCTCCTCAATAGCCTTTGTTCCTCTTTTTAAATCATTAACCTCAGCTAATAGGGCATCATTCTCTTTCTTTAAATTCGCATTTATATTTCGCTGAACTTTTATTTGAGAATTTTTTTTAATAACAGTTTTAAAACCTCCATCTGCAAACCATAATGGATACTGAATTAAAATAATCAATAAAAAAAAGATAAAGGTAAGCTTATTCAATTATTTGGTATTAAAGGCTGATAATCCGGAATAAAATGCATTAGCACCTAGTATCTCCTCAATCCTTAAGAGTTGATTGTATTTTGCTATTCTTTCAGATCTAGACATTGATCCAGTCTTTATTTGCATTGCATTAAAGGCAACTGCGATATCTGCAATTGTTGTATCTTCAGTTTCACCTGATCGATGGGATATTACAGTAGAGTATCCCGCACTCTTTGCTAAATTTATTGTTTGGTATGTTTCTGTTAAAGTCCCTATTTGATTGACTTTAATTAGAACCGAATTGGCAATATTTTTGTCGATACCTTGTTGAAGTATCTCAGGGTTTGTTACAAATAAATCGTCTCCTACAAGCTGAGTATTTTTTCCCAACCTATCAGTAAGGCATGCCCAGCCATCCCAATCATCCTCACTCATACCATCCTCAATGCTTAAGATTGGGAACTTACCACAAAGAGTATGGAGGTAATCTACCATCTGATTTGATTTAAGAGCAAGGTTTTCTGAAGTCAAATTGTATTTATTATTTTTATAATATTCTGTGCTAGCACAGTCAAGACCTAAAAAAACATCCTTACCAGGTTCATAACCCGCACTCTCAATTGATTCTATAATAAGTTTTAAAGCTGCCTCATTTGAATCTAAATTGGGAGCGAATCCACCCTCATCTCCAACTGTAGTTGATAATTTTTTTTTGCTTAAGATATACTTAAGAGAATGAAAAATCTCTGCCCCACATCGAATTGCCTCTGAGAAACTTGGTCTCCCAGCTGGGATAATCATAAATTCCTGGATATCAATATTATTTTCTGCATGCATCCCGCCATTGATAATATTCATCATCGGTGTTGGAAGCGAATAAGGGCCATTAGGGTTTATATACTCAAATAAATTCTTTTTTTGATTATTTGCTCCAGTATGCGCAACTGCCATAGAGACTGCAAGAATAGAATTAGCGCCTAAATTTTCCTTATTACTTGTCCCATCTAAAGATATCATAGCTTGATCGATACCGCCTTGGTCATCGATTTCCATTCCTTCAATTTCTTTTGCAATTACCTCATTAACATTATTAATAGCTCTTGTTACACCTTTACCAAAATAAAACTGGTCATCGCTATCTCTTAATTCTACTGCCTCTTTACTTCCTGTAGAAGCACCTGAAGGAACACAAGACCTCCCTACAACTCCATTTTTAAGGGTTATCTCAGCTTCAAGTGTTGGATTTCCTCGGGAGTCAATTATCATTCGACTATGAATTTTTTTTATCTTACTCATCTAGCTTACCCTTAAGAAATACTTTTAGATTTAACAATTTCATCAAGCTCTTTGATGGTCTCTAAAAGATTACTCATCTCGCTTAACGGGACTGCATTTGGGCCATCTGATAATGCTTCTTTCGGATTTGGGTGTGTTTCCATAAAAATTCCAGAAATTCCACATGCAACTGCAGCTCTTGCAAGTAAAGGGACGAATTCACTTTGACCACCACTTCGATCTCCCTGGCCTCCTGGTTGCTGAACTGAATGGGTTGCATCAAACACAACTGGACATTTAGTGTTTCGCATGATTGATAAGCTTCTCATATCTGAAACTAAAGTGTTATAACCAAATGAGGCACCTCGCTCACACACCATAATATTATCTGCGCCACCATTAGCATCTTTTGCTTTTTGAACAACTT
>CAJWXO010000174.1 GCA_913049755.1 uncultured Cryomorphaceae bacterium | reverse complement strand
AGGTATGGGGAGGGCTATGGGGTGGAGCAGATTAGGGAAATGATGTCGTGGGAAGTCGAGTATGAGTAGATCGTAAGCGTTGCGGTGACCAACTACATTACAAAACTGGGGTGGAGATACCTGAATAGCCTCTATTTCCATCGAGGCCTGAAAATAGTTTTTCTTCAGTCATTATTACCTCCTTTTGCCTCTGTCTGAAATTCTTCAAGGATGTATTCTTTAGATATTTTGAGGTAATAATTAGATGCTTGGGGGTAGGCTTTTCTAGAGCCCTCTAGCAGTATAATGTCTACGAAGTTGGAGTCTCTACTAGTGCCACTGCTTGGCGATGCAACATAAGCATACATCCCTTCCATAGCATTTTTTTCTCGTTGATCTGTTTGTGTCTGCAATTTTATCATTTTTTGTGAATTTCTATCCATTAGATAAACATTCCTAGATGAATACATTGAATAAAAAATCTTATTTTCTAACTCTAATAATTTAATCCAATTAATTTTTGTTCCATACGTATCTATGGTGTCTATTGACCAAGTAACGTCATCCTGCTCCTTAATATAGTGTAACCATTTTCCTGAAATTCGATCTCTCAATATGGCGTGAACACTTCCATGAGTATCAAGGTACATATCGGAAGTGTCTACAGTCATCCATTCAGAATAAGTAAGAGCTGGTAATGTTTGACTGTTATCGAGCAGATATTGATGTGACCATTTATTAGCCTCCATCTCAAATGAGATTGCTATGTGGTATGGATTATTGGCTTCCCCATCAATTATTACGAAGTCATCCTGTATCGCTAAAATTGTGAAACCTTTTGGTGTAATCAAGGGAAACGGATAGTAGAAATTGTGGCCCAAGTTATTACCAGCAAGCATTTTGGTCCATTTAGTATTCTCAAATTTTTTGAAATATAATTGTTCTGTATCACCTAATCCGAAAGCAAATGCGATAGTGTCATCATCCGAAATAGTAGCTCCAATTCTTTTATTGACGGTCTCTTTTCCTTTAATTCCACGAATTATAGTTTCGTGTTTAAAGGATGTAATGTCACCCATTCCTGCTTTTTGAAAATAATAATATTCCAGACTGCCATTGGAACCTAATGATGGTGAAAGCGCATTTTCCGGCTGATGTATTAAAACGTGCAAACCACCTTTTTCGTCAATAAGTATATTTCCAGGAACTGAACAAGGTATTGACGCACCTTTTTCCCAATTTTTTTCCCCCTTTTTTTTATACAGTGTCATTAGGGATGTTGTACCTAATTCGTTGTCGTTTTCGACAACATACGTAAACACAATATCCTTAAATCTCGCTACTTTTATTTGATTGTAACCCCACCACGTGCCAACGGAGACACCTCCATCAGGCTGGTGGTATTTGCTCCCAGTTATTTGTTCTAAGGAATATTTGAAAGATTTCAAACCACGTAAATCAAGTTCTTTGTCTAGTAGTTGCACCTCGTCTTCGCCAAGGGCACCGCTGAACATTTTACCTTTATCCAAATAAAAGTTTTCAAGAGCTTTTCGAGTTTCTTCTCCCCAAGAACCGTCAATGGGACTGGAGTAATAACCTAGTAGACGTAAAGTATTTTGAACATTTTCAACATTAGAATTTCCGACTGATTTACCACTCTTTAATCCTGATTTACGGAGGAGTTCACTAAAGACTTTGCTAAGGCTCTCATCCTCCATGTTGGAAGCCGCCGCATAATCCATAAGTGCTGCTCGTGTACCTTTGCCCCATATTCCATCGATACTGCTGGAATAATAACCTAGCTTTTTAAGAGCGGACTGAACCTGCTTGCGTCTAAGATTTGATTGAGTCTTGAACTGTTTCTTGTAATTTTCTAAATCATAGGTTTTCTTGTTAAGGCTTTTGTCTTCTTTTTTTTCTTCAAAATCTGATTGCTCTGAAGAATTCAATTCGTACAATGGCTTGCAATCGAATGGATATGTTAACACCTCAGAACCATAAGCCCGGCCCTCCTCAAAGCACTCCCAATCAAAAAAAACAGTTGGTTGGACCCAATGCAGATTAACATTAAACGTTTTCTTTTTATCCAACAATGAATTGGGTTTTTCATCATAAACTTTGAATCGAAAGTCTATTCTGGTCTTATCTCCCTGCGCACCTGGATATGCTAGGATCTCACCCCGTTTAATAATGGTTCCTATTTTAACTCCACAAACATCATCTTTTTTAAAATCATAATATTTAGTTGTGTTTCTTTCATAATAAATCAGACCCCCTTTGGGTACTCCACGTTCCGAACTATCCCAATCAGGTCTAACGTTGCACCATTTTGTTTTAAAAAGTTTAGGCAGTAGTGGT
>CAJWXO010000173.1 GCA_913049755.1 uncultured Cryomorphaceae bacterium | reverse complement strand
AGGATCTGGACTTGGGTCCAAGACATTAATACATATGTCTAATCTTCGCGCCTCTGCTAAAAACATTTTACCTAATTGGCCTCCACCCAGAAGTGAAATATTGAAATTTTTATTAGATAAAATGTGATTCATAAGCTTTCTAATAACTTCACCTCTGTTAATGGATGAACAGCAAATATAAGTCCGCTATTTAACTCAATGCATTCATAACGTGTACGTCGCTTCGGTCCAAGTCTATATCTTTTGCCACGGCTTGTCTCAAAATGACTTCCAAATATCAGTTTTTCTAATGTCAGATTAGATTTTATTTCTGGTCTTAGCGCCTTTAAGAGATCGGGACTCGCACCGCAGGTTGCTTTAAGAGAGTGTAACTGCTTTTCTATTGCTCTACTGACTTCCTGATTAAAAACATTAGCATTAATAAATGGTAGTAACAAATTGGTAAATCTGTATTTCCACTCTTTACCATGTGCTTTTGCTTTTGGGTTGTCCCATTTATAAACTTGCGCATGAGCCATCTCATGGAGAATGGTGACTAAAAATGCGTCTTTATTTAGGTCATTATTAATACTTATCGATGTTATTCCGTTTTTGTCCCATCGAAAATCCCCCCATTTCGATTTTCTTGGTCTTGATAATTTAATATTTCCACTATACCGATCCACAATATTTTTTAAAATAATATGCGAGGCTTCCGGTACATACGGTTTGATGATTTGCCAATTATACATGCATATGGGTATATGACTCAGTTGATTTTTCAACTTTAATACTGAAGCTCGGACAATCGCAGTCCCTTGCGCTTCTGCAAGAAAACGTTGATAAAAGCACAGCGACAACCACTACGAATCTCATCCTATTTTTTTTTACTTCCATGACACCCCGAATTTAACCTATTTTTGGTATATGATTTATCGCTTTTTTGAAGGATTAGGCGCCTACTTTCTTTTTTTAGGCGATGTGTTTAGACGTCCTGAGCATTGGAGAGAATATTATCGTTCTTTTTTGCGTGAAGTTGATCTATTAGGTTTCAGTTCTATTGCACTGGTTTGTTTTATATCTCTATTTATGGGTGCAGTAGTTCTTATTCAAACTGCCATTAATCTTGACAATCCCTTTTTAGCTGATAGTTATATTGCGATAGCCGTTAGAGAAGCTATTGTTTTAGAATTTGCTCCAACAATTGTTAGTTTAATTTTAGCGGGAAAAGTTGGATCTAATATCGCATCTACTCTGGGTACCATGAGAGTTACCGAACAGATGGATGCCCTAAGAGTTATGGGAATCAATCCTGCATCATATCTAGTTCTGCCAAAAATAGCAGCTTGTTTATTATTTAACCCAATTCTTGTAATTTTTGGAATGTTATTAGGTTTAGTCGGAGGTTATTTAGCAGGTGACTTATTGAATCTTGTCAACACGGAGGTTTACTTATCGGGTTACTTTATGGAGTTTTTTCCTCACTATGTTAGTTATTCATTGACTAAAACATTTGTATTTGCTTTTATTATCGCAACTGTCTCCGCCTTCTTCGGTTATAAAGTAGAGGGTGGGGCGGTTGAAGTTGGAAAGGCGAGTACTAAATCCGTTGTCGCTATGTCCTTTACGATCATATTATTCAATTACATATTAACTGATATAATACTGTAATGATTAGAGTTAAAGGAATTACAAAATCATTTGGAAAAGAGCATGTGCTTAGAGGCATTGATGTTGAACTCCACCCGGGGAAATGTAATCTAATTATTGGTCTAAGTGGGAGTGGAAAAACGGTTTTCCTGAAATCTATTTTGGGCCTTCATTCAGTTGATTCTGGGACAGTTGAATATGATGGACGCATTCTTGGGAATTTAAATAAAAATGAGACAAAAAAATTGCGTCAAGAAATGGGGATGGTTTTTCAAGGATCTGCTTTATTTAACAGTTTGAGTATTGAAGAAAATGTAGGTTTACCCCTTAATTTCTTTTCTAACATGACCTTAGAAGAAAAGTCAGATAGAATTAAATTTTGTTTGAACCGTGTTAGGATACCAGATGATGCTTTTGTTAAAATGCCGTCAGAGCTTTCAGGAGGTATGCAAAAAAGAGTAGCCATTGCAAGGGCAATAGTATTGAATCCAAAATATTTATTTTGTGATGAGCCGAATTCAGGTTTAGATCCAGAAACAGCAATTGTAATTGACAAACTTATCCATGAGATTACCCGTGAATTTGGAATGACTACCATACTAAATACTCATGATATGAATTCTGTGCTTGAAATAGGGGATCATGTCATTCTTCTTCAAGATGGCAAGAAGACCTGGGAGGGAAGAAAAGAAGATGTACTTACAACAAATGAAAAAAATGTTGTTGAT
>CAJWXO010000172.1 GCA_913049755.1 uncultured Cryomorphaceae bacterium | reverse complement strand
GGGCTTCGCAGTAACAGTATGGTGTGGCGAGATTTTACCACATTTTTAGTCACTGTAATTCTTCTCTTTTGTACCCTAAAAAAGGCACACTTTTTTATTACTTGCTCAAATAACCCTTCAAAGTAGTAGATATTTTACTTGACTAAAGTCAAGCAAAATCAAAAAATGTAGATTCTCTTCTGAAGGTTATTGTTGTTGATACTAACGTTAAATAGATATTAGCTATTCTCTAAGTTATACTTCGAAAGATATTAACGAATAATTAGTTAACTTTGAAGAAAACAAATCGAATTAAAGGGCTCGATTCTTTAAGAGCTCTAGCAATTGTCGGCGTACTTTTTTTTCATTTATTTCCTAAATTTATGCCTGGTGGTTTTTTGGGTGTAGATATCTTTTTTGTACTTTCAGGTTTTCTTATTGCACTAGTTTTGGATAAAGAGTCGATAAATATTCGAACAATATTCAATTTCATAATTAGGCGAATAAAAAGACTTTTTCCTGCATTATGGCTCACTTTGATTCTTACATTAAGTGTTGGCTATTTTTTACTACTAGATAACGAATTTAAAAAACTCCTTACTGAATCTCTAAGCGCAGCCCTTTTTTATTTTAATATTACCCAAATCGATAAGTCAGGGTATTTTCATCCGGGTGTACTTGGGGATGAGGCTATACTTAACCTTTGGACTTTGTCAGTTGAATTCCAGTTCTACCTCTTATTCCCTTTAATTTATCTTGTAACGACTTCTAACAAGTATCGTTTAACTTTATGTGCTTTTTGCGGATTTGGTGCCTTCATCTTCGCACAAAATCTAGATGCAACTCAATATAATTGGGTATTTTATCACCCTCTTTCTCGATGCTGGGAATTTCTTGCAGGCTCTTCTTGTTATCTGATTTATCAATGCTTAACAAAACAAACAAATATTTCCGGCGACAAGATTATAATTGCTAGGAACTCAAAGTTTGCTTCGCTAGGTATCGTCCTTTTGAGTATACTTTTGATCTCTTGTTTTTTTTGGTTAGACAGCAAGTCAGATCAACCATCAATGATGACCCTTATACCTGTTATTTTGTCCTGTCTTCTAATCCTTACTTTCTACAGCTTTAATATTTGGTATCGATTTATGATACCGTTTGAATTCTTAGGTAGGATTTCTTATCCGCTATACTTGGCTCACTGGCCAGCTTACTACTTTCTCTCTAAATTAAATTTGAATATTGCTTTGATTAACTTTGGAACTATTGCGATTAGCTTTTGTTTCTCCATCTTTTGTTATTTTGTTCTTGATAGATGGACGCGCCGTTGGACCGCTGCAATGACTTTGTTTTTTTTTAGTGGAGCTATTACCCCTTTAATTTTAGTTACTCAGTCATCTTTATCGGATGAATTGAAGCCTCGCCTAAAAGAACTACCTCTATTATGGAGTCGAGTGTATGAAGGACATCAAGGCTGGGGAAGCCCTAGAACATGGGATACTAAATTAGAGACAAACTATCCATCTATATTTCCAGTATCAAAGGATATTAAGCCGTTCCGAGATTTTACAAATACACAGCATGCAGAAATATTAATTATAGGAGACAGTCATGCAGAATTAATTTTGCCTAGACTTGTATATCTAAGGGATAATGAGTTACTTCCTGATCAAACCATTGCATTTCTTACTGCTGCAGCATGTGCACCAATATCAAATTATAGAAGTCCACCACAGAAATGTGATGAGTTCTTTGCACAGGTAAAGACGTATATCAAAAGAATGAAACCGAAAAAAATTATTCTGCATGCTCATTGGGATCGTTATCTCATCGGAAATATTGATGATCCAGACAGAAAGCCTGAAGATAATTTTCATCAAAGTGATTTAAAAAAAATAAATAATGTTGAGGATACATCCCAACTTGAAAGAGCTATTACTTCTTTTGAAAAAGATTTAAAATTTTATTCTTCGTTAGGTGCAAAAGTTTATCTAATTGACGCTGTGCCAGCCTCTCAAAGATTTGATAAGGTCTTCATGCTTACATTCTTGGATAGGTTGTCTCCACAAAAAATATTACCAGAAACAATCACTAAATTTTCTAAAGCATCATGGTTAAATTTTTACCAGCCCGTGAAAGATAAGTTTCTTACTTTAGAACAAAAAGGCTTGCTAACAATCATTGATCCTGTCAACTATATTTGTCCGGATGAAGTATGTCCCACCATGGTAGATGGGCATCCGATTTACACAAATGCAGATCACATTGGATCATTTTATGTATTGGAGAATGGTATGTGGATTGATCAAATCTTCTTACTCAAACAGGACTAAATCGGTAATGCGAATTTATTGATTCAAACTTAAACCATTATCTATAATGAGTCCCTGTAACTTCATCT
>CAJWXO010000171.1 GCA_913049755.1 uncultured Cryomorphaceae bacterium | reverse complement strand
TTCAATAAAAGTATCACCAAGAGGAGTAAGTACATTTTCCAAACCAAAGCTAATTAATCCAGCATCGTTATAAGTTTCATTAAGATCAAAAAGAGTGCAAATTTGACGGCTCAATTCATCTCTTTCTTTTGCAACAAAAACCAACTGTCTAATTCTCATAATGTTTGTAGAATAACAAATAAAAAAGAAGTGAGGAATAAGTGATGGAATTAGAAACAGGAACAACAGATTTAATAGCAAAAAAAGAAAACGGAGTAGGTTATTTAATAATGAATAGACCTGATGCTAGAAATGCAATGTCCGATGCAATGAATAAAGCCCTGCAGCAAAAACTTGCAGAGTTTGAATTGGATAATGAAGTTCGGTGTATTGTTCTAACTGGAGCTGGAAAAGGTTTCTGTGCTGGTGGAGATGTTAAAGGCATGGCAGCTAAAAATGAAAAAGCTGATGAAAACAATACCATTGATAAAGCTATTCATCGACAAAGAGATCATCAAAGAGGGACTTCGGGAAAATTATTTAAAATGCCCAAACCGACTATCGCCTCGTTACCTGGTCCAGCAGCAGGAGCAGGACTTTCATATGCGCTATCTTGTGATTTAAGAATTATGTCTTCTAGTGCGATCATGACAACCGCTTTTGCCAAGGTAGGTTTTTCAGGAGATTATGGCGGCAGTTATTTTATGACGCAACTAATAGGTTCGGCGAAAGCCAGAGAGTTATACTTTTTATCGGATAGAGTTTCCGCCGAAGAAGCTCTTGATTTGGGGTTGACTAACTGGGTGACTGCGCCAGAAGATTTAGAGCAAAGAACTAAAGAAATTGCAGAAAAATTAGCCTCAGGACCTTCGGTAGCTTTCCGATACATGAAAGAAAATTTAAATAGAGCCATGGCAGGCGATGTTGATGACTGTCTTGACTTAGAAGCAACTCATCATGTTCATTGCGGAGAAACCATGGATCACAAAAATGCTGCAAAGGCATTCATAGAAAAAAAGACTCCGGAATTTGAAGGAAGATAATATAAAAATGATAGACCTTTATTACGCACCGACACCTAATGGCTGGAAGATTTCAATCATGCTGGAAGAGTGCGGGATGGACTATAACGTTGTAATGGTGAATTTAGGTAAAGGAGATCAATTTAAACCTGATTTTTTAAAGATCAGTCCGAACAATAGAATGCCGGTAATTGTTGATCACGGCAATATCATTAATGACAAACCTATGAGTATTTTTGAGTCAGGTGCAATTTTGATGTATTTAGGAGAAAAATCTGGGCAATTTTTTACTCAACAATCTCCAGAAAGAGAAAAAGTTTTAGAATGGCTTTTTTGGCAAATTGGCGGGCTTGGACCGATGGCTGGGCAAGTTAGCCACTTTGTAAACTACGCACCAAATTTTCCTGGCGATCACTCTTATTCAGAAAAAAGATACAAAAATGAATACGATCGCTTATTAGGAGTTATGGATAGAGTATTAGAAGAAAGAGAGTATTTGGCCGGAGATTACTCAATTGCTGATATGGCATCTTTCCCTTGGGTAACCGCTTATAAAAGATATGAAGTAGATTTAGATTCTTTTACTAATGTAAGAAGATGGTTTGACGCAATCAAAGTAAGACCCGCGGTAAGAAAAGGTATGGATGTAGGCAAAGAGAGCAGGAATTTTGGCAAAGGCATTTCTAAAGAAAGTCTAAAAACAATGTTCAGTCAAGATTCAGACAGCACAGCTAAAATGGCAAAAGAGAAAGAATAAAGTTTTATAGAGTTTTTTCAAGCAACTGAATTCTGTCGTTTCCAAAAAACATGTTGTCACCGTCTACAAAAAAGGTTGGAGATCCAAAACCTCCCCTATCCATAAGTTCTTGAGTGTTTTCGATCAATCTAGTTTTTGTTTCCGCTTTGTTGATAAATTCTTGAAACTCTTCTGGAGACTCATTTAATTTTTCAGCAATAAAATTTAAACAATCATCACCAGAAATATCTTTTCCATTAGTCCAATAGGCAGAAAAAATTAAATCAAGATATGGAATAATATTTTTTTTATCTAAAAAAAAGAAGGAACCGCGCATTGCTTTAACGCTATTTACCGGGAATATTTTAGGCCAATTGATAGAGATGCCTCGGTATTTAGACCAATCTTCAAGATCCTTTTGTGAATATTCAAGCTTTTCTTTAACTGGGTTTTTTCTGCCTTCATAAACACTCGGATTGATGGAATTAAATATGCCACCAACCAAAATAGGCTTCCAAACAATTTCGAAATCTTTTCTTTCTGATAATTCCAATATTCCTTTAAAGGAAAGATAAGTCCATGGACTGCTGCAATCCAAAAAGTATTCTATTTTTTTAATCAATTACTAAGCAATAAGATTTGAGCCCATCATAAATAAAACAATAACAGAGGGCGCCCATATAAAAGGTCTAAC
>CAJWXO010000170.1 GCA_913049755.1 uncultured Cryomorphaceae bacterium | reverse complement strand
TAGCTGCTGGCTTTTTAGCTGCTGGCTTTTTAGCTGTTGGCTTTTTTACAGATTCATCAGAAGATGACTTAACCACTTTGATAGTTGTTTTGCCCGTTGTTTTTTTAACGTCTTGGGCTTTGTTGCTTTCTTGCTCTTTAGACATGAGCTTCAGATTTGTATTTTAATCAATAATAGGATTAGGCTTTTGATCAAAAGGGTTTATTAAAAAAGAATCCATTTTTGGCGCCTATTATAATGCTTACCAAAAAGGAATGCAAAAGTAGTTATTATATTGCGAATGAATAAATGAATAGAGTAAAAATAAAAATCTGTTAAAAAAGATTATATTTTTTTCATTAATCTAAAAACTTTTTTTTCAATAAATCCGTAGTAACTGAGCCCGGGCGTTCCAATGGCATAGCCATTGCACGATCCCATATCAAATTAGTCAAAGTACCGATAGACCTTGAAACACCGAATAAAACAGTGTAGAAATCATATTCTACAAGTCCATAGTGCATTAATAATTGTCCGGAATGAGCATCAACATTAGGCCATGGATTTTTCACCTTGCCAGTAGCCGATAAAACATTAGGAACCACATCAAAAATATTAGAAATTAGATTAAAAAGTGGATCTTCAGGCATATGTTTTTGTGCGAATTCTCGCTGAGCACTATAACGCGGATCGGTTTTTCTTAAAACTGCATGACCAAAACCAGGAATTACTTTTCCATTTGCCAGGGTCGAATTACAGTATTCTTTGATTTGATCTTTAGAGGGAACCTCAGTCCCGATAGAGTTTTTCATTTCCATCGTCCATTTTATAACTTCTTGATTCGCTAAACCATGAAGAGGACCTGCAAGTCCATTCATTCCAGCAGCAAAACTCTGATAAGCATCAGATAAAGCAGACCCAACAAGATGAACAGTATGAGCAGAGACATTACCGCCTTCATGATCACTATGAATAGTCATGTAAAGCCTCATTAGCTCACGAAATTCTTCATTATCAAAACCAAGCATATGGGCAAAATTTCCCGCCCAATCTAATTTCGTATCCGGTTCAATATGCTGATCATTTTTATAAGCTCTGCGATAAATATATGCTGCAATCCGAGGCAACCTAGAAATTAAGTTCATTGAATCCTCATATGTATGCATCCAATAGTCTGATTTCGGGCATCCTGCAGCATATTCTTTAGCGAAGACACTCTCCGTTCTAAGAGCCATTATAGCGATAACAAACTGAGTCATTGGATGAGCCCTAAAAGGCAAGGCGTCGATAGTCTTAAAAACGTGAGGAGGGACGATTGCTCTTCTTGCCCAATTATTACTAACTCGCCTTACATCATCATCCGTAGGCAGTTCATTCATAAGGATTAGGTAAAAAAGACCTTCAGGTAAAGGTTCTTCACCGCCAGGATATTTCGGAAGTAATTTTTGAAGTTCTGGAATACTATAACCTCTAAATCTTATTCCTTCGTCGGGGTCTAGTTTAGAAGTCTCACTAATCAAAGCTGGCATTCCTCGCATGCCTTGATAAAGTTGAGAAACCTTAATATCACTAATTACCTCATTTCCATGTTTAGAAAGAAAGCTTTTAATTTCTTTCTGCGCAGCTGGTATCTTAGCAGCGAAGTGTTCTTGAATCCGGTCCATTGTTTTTTATTTGAAATTTTGTCCGTTAAAAACAGCAGTATCTCCGAGCATTTCCTCAATACGAATTAACTGATTGTATTTTGCTACGCGATCAGACCTAGATAAAGACCCTGTCTTTATTTGCCCTGTATTTAATGCCACTGATAGGTCTGCAATAGTAGTGTCTTCGGTCTCTCCAGAACGATGACTCATGACACAGGTCATTCCATTTCTCTGAGCTTTCTGAACAGTTGTGATAGTTTCAGTCAATGTACCAATTTGATTAACTTTTACCAAAACAGAATTTGCTGAACTTTCTCTAATTCCACGCTCTACTCTGTTAACATTTGTAACAAATAAATCATCACCAACTAACTGAACTTTCTTACCTAGTAAATCATTCATCTTAGCCCAACCAGACCAGTCATCTTCAGCTAAACCATCTTCAATCGAAATTATTGGATATCTCTCTACCCAATCTGCCCAAAAAGAGATCATCTCATCTGATGTTAGAGATTCTTGAGATGAGTTTTTAAATGTGTAGAGACCCGTCTTATCATCATATAATTCACTCATCGCAGCATCCATAGCTATAAAAACATCTTCCCCTGGCACATAACCAGCCTTGCGAATACTTTCCATGACTATTTCTAGAGCTTCTTCATTACTGCCTATATTCGGAGCAAAACCGCCTTCATCACCAACATTAGTACTGAATTTCTTTTCTTTTAATAATGATTTTAAATTGTGAAAAATCTCTGTACCCATTCTAAGAGCCTCACTAAATGTTTCTGCCCCAACTGGCATTACCATAAACTCTTGAAAAT
>CAJWXO010000169.1 GCA_913049755.1 uncultured Cryomorphaceae bacterium | reverse complement strand
AGTCTGAAACTGTAAAATACATCGAAAAGCTATTGCAACGAATGTCGGGCTCAGACCTAGACCGGACCGCATCATATTGGTTTGTTCGTCGTGTGAGTGACGATACTTTGGTAGGTACAGCTGGGCTGTTAAATTTAGATTATGGTCGAAAATCTATTGAATGGGGTTATGGAGTAGACCCTGATTTATGGGGGAATGGATATATTCTAAAAATTCAGGAGGATTTGAAGAGTTATGTCTTTGAAACCCTGGGTCTGAATCGCCTGCATGGAATTACCATGGTTAATAATAAAAGGACAATAGAATCTGTACTTGCTTCAGGGGCAAAAAACGAGGGAATTATTCGAGATTATTACTGTAAAGACGATTTTTTTATTGATGGTTGGCAGTACTCGATCTTGGCCAAAGATCACTTTGCAGAGAGATTTACGTCAACAAATAATCTAAAAATCACTGCCGACAGTGTGATTACACTCTTAGCTGATCTGTTACCTCTAGACTCCATTGATACGAGCACTGCAATGGAAAACACTCCAAGCTGGGATTCCTTAACCCATATGACCATAATAATTGAGTTGAAGGAAGTTTTTTCGGTTGATTTTTCACCTTTAGATATCGCGGAAGCTACTTCCGTAAAATCAATAGTAGATTTACTGAATCGTTAATCAGAGCTATAAGGTATTACATGAAGTCCTCATTGAATGTTACAAGTTTTATTTTTGATAAATTGTGCCAGTTTCCAGATTTAATAGGATTAAAAGTTGACGATGAGAAATTTTCATACGCCCAAATTATAAAGTACTCATTACAAACAGCTTCTGTTTTAAAACATTTAGGCGCTAAAAGAGAGGCTGTTGGCTTAATTGGACAAAGGTCCGCTTCATCATACTTCGGTGTTTTAGGAATAGTTTTTTCTGGATGCCATTATGTTCCTATTAACTTAAAGTACAATTTAGACAAGCAAGTGAAGATTATCCAAGACTCTGGAATAAGAATTTTGGTGGGTAGTAGCGAGGACTTGGCATCATTTAGTGCTGCTTTAGATGAAAAATCGCGAGAAAGTATCGAAGCTTGGGTTATACCTCATGGACAGTCGAACTTTACTGATGAGAAATGGTTTAGTGAAACTTCGTTAGATGATATCTCAATTTTGAAAGAGCCCGAATCTCAAAATGTTAGCAACCTAGCATACATCATGTATACATCAGGGTCAACGGGCCACCCGAAAGGCGTCTTGGTAAGTCAGGATAACCTGTTAGCTTGGTTGAAAAATATGACTCTGTTGTATTGCATGGATAAGGGATTTAGGGCTTCCCAGACTTATGATTTAAGTTTCGATCTGTCCGTTGCAGATATGTTCTTTACATTTTCTAATCATGGCACGTTGTGTGTCTTGAATGAAAAAGAATTATTGTTCCCAATAGATTACATTGTTAGAGAAAATATTGAATATTGGAGTTCGGTTCCGACATTAATTGCCTTCATGTACAAGATGGGGTCTCTAAAGCCTAATGTTTTTCCAAGTATTAAGAAGTCTATTTTTTGTGGAGAGCCAATGCCAAGGCATCTTGCAGATGCGTGGAAAATAGCAGCACCCAATAGCAGTATAGAGAATCTTTATGGTCCAACTGAAGCAACAATTTGGCTTACAAGGTATGTTTATAAAGGACAAGACGATTCGGAAAAATTCATTAATAATAATTTGCCTATAGGGGCTCCATTCGAAGATCATGATGTGAAGTTGATAGATGCGGATGACAATATTGTTGAGGATTCCAATCGTGGGGAGATTGTTTACAGAGGGCCCCAGATAACTCTTGGCTACTTGAATGATCAGGTGAAAACTGACGCAGCGTTTACAAAGTTCAAATGGGATCCAAAACGAAGTATTTGGTATAAGTCGGGTGATATCGGCTGTTACAACTTAAAGGGCTCACTAGAGTGTCTTGGACGAAAAGACAATCAAATAAAGTTGGGTGGTCGAAGAATTGAGATTTCTGAAATAGAATTATCTTTGCGGTCCTTTCGTTTGCTAGAGGATCTTGTGGTGGTGCCGATCAAAAATGAAGATAATAGAGTAATTGAACTAGCTGGCTTTACAATGAATGCTTTATCACAAAAAGAGTTAAAAGCTATAAAGCTCCAGAGTCTAGATAATCTTGAAGCTATATTTTTCCCGAAAAGAGTTTTTGAGATTGAAAGATTTCCAGTAAATACCAGCGGAAAGTTAGATAGAAAACGCCTAGAAGAGATGGCAAAGATATTAGGTGACCGGTGATAAGAATATCTAAAGTGGGTAAACTGTTAAAAAGAATATCTTTTGCGACGCCAGATTCTGCAGATATTATTATTTTCGATGAGACGAACGCTAGCTTGGTTCAGAGCGTAATTCCAAAAGGCTTAACAGTCTCAATATTTAAAATGCGGCCTATGGAGTTTTATATAACTCCGAGGATTT
>CAJWXO010000168.1 GCA_913049755.1 uncultured Cryomorphaceae bacterium | reverse complement strand
ACATCTGATGGAGCTGTAATGTTTATTCCTGCAGAGGCAGTTTTTGCTGAGATACATGCCTACCATCCTGAGCTGATCCAAGATTCAATGTCTAAAAAAGTTTGGTTAGTTTCTCCAACTACTCTCATGGCTGTTCTTAATACTGCTAGAGCTGTTTTAAAGGATGTCGAAACTAGAAAGCAAGTCCATGTTATAAAATCGGAGCTTGGAAAGTTAGGAAAAGATTTTGATCGCTTTGATACGAGAATGAAAAAATTAGCTGATAATATTCGACTAGCCCATGAAAATGCTCAAGACGTTCATGTTTCTAGTCAGAAAATTTCAAGAAGATTCTCTCAAATTGAAAAAGTTGAGTTAAAAGAAAACCCGAATGACTCCTTAGAATTTGAAGAGCAGCTTTTGGATAAGGAGAAGCAGGAAAATGAAGATTAATATTCTTTTTTTTGCAAGTGTTAGAGAGATGTTTAACGTTCATAAAGAGGGTGTGGAAATTTTAGATTCCGAGAACTCTCCCAATAAATTATTATTATTCTTGAGTAACAGAGAAGGGGGTCCCTGGGCTCTACTTTTAAATGAAAAAGATTCAATTCGAGTAGCAATCAATCAAGAACTTTCTAACTGGGATGACTTGTTAAGTGAAGGGGATGAGTTAGCTTTTTTCCCTCCAATTACAGGGGGTTAAATGGCAATTTATATCCAAAAAGAGCCATTTGATATAAACGACCTCACTATTAATCTTATGAAGGATAATTCTTCTATTGGGGCAGTTGTTTCTTTTGTGGGTTATGTTCGAGAATATAATGACACTTTAAGTCCTAAAAAATTGACACAAATGAATCTAGAGCATTACCCAGGTATGACTGAAAAAGCACTTACAAAAATAGAATTAAATGCAAAGTTAAGATGGAGCCTGCAAGGAGTTTGTATAGTTCATAGAGTTGGAAAATTATTTCCTGGTGATTCAATTGTTGCAGTTATTGTTGCAAGTAAGCATAGAAAAATAGCATTTCAAGCGTGTGAATATATTATAGATTTTCTTAAAACAGATGCCCCTTTTTGGAAAAAAGAGATTGCAAGTGAGGATGAGTTATGGGTTCAAAGCAGGGATGAGGATCATATGAGAAAATCTAGCTGGAATTTAGAGAAATGATTGAAAATTACCATGAAGATTTATTATATTTAATGTTTGTAAGGGTTAATAGCTATGAAGCTTAATAAAGTCGTATTTCCAGTAGCAGGTCTTGGAACCCGATTTTTCCCGGCAACTAAAGTCTCACCCAAAGAAATGTTACCTATTGCAGATAAACCGTTGATTCAATATGCGGTTGAGGAAGCTATTGATGCAGGCTTTACAGAGTTAATTTTTGTTACTTCTGAATCAAAAAGTTCTATTCGTGATCATTTTAGTAGTGAATTAAATATTCAAGCATCTAACCTAACTGATGAAAAAAGAGACTTATTGAGGAAAATGAATGAAATAATCCCAAAAGAGGTTTCATGTAAATATATTTTTCAAGAAGAGCCATTAGGGCTTGGGCATGCTATTTTGCAAGCTAAAACTATTATCCATGATGAACCTTTCGCTGTTATTTTGGCTGATGACTTGATTAATTCTAAAGTAGGAGCTCTAAAGCAAATGGTTGAACAATATAAGAATGATAACTCTTCAATTATCTCAGTCCAAAAAATTAATAGAGCTAACTCTATTCACTACGGGATGATATCGACAAACTCTGAGAATCAAAAATTAATGCGATTATCCAATATTGTTGAAAAACCTTCACCTGAAAATGCTCCATCTGATTTAGGTGTGGTGGGTAGATATATTTTTTGTAATAAAATATTAGAATTTTTAGAAAATATTCCATTTGGAAAAGGAAATGAAATTCAATTAACTGATGGCGTGAAGGCAATGTTAAATTCATACCCTGTTTACGCATACAAGTTTCAAGGGGAAAGGTATGATTGCGGAGATAAATTAGGTTTTATAAAAGCAAATATTGAATATGCTTTAAAGAATGAAATTTTTGGTGATGACTTAAAAACTTACTTAAAGTCTCGGATAACAAAATGAAATTGGATGAATTAATCTCTGAATCCTCCTTGCTGTATTCAAATGAAGAAATTATTAATGCAATTACAGATATTGCATTACGATGTAATTCTACTCTAGGTGACAAAGAGGTAACAGTCCTTCCAGTTATGAAAGGCGCCCTTATTTTTTCTGGGCACCTGGTACCAAAGTTGAATTTTCATTGCGATGTAGATTATATTCATGCATCGAGATACTCAAATAACTTAGGACAAAAAACAGTTAATTGGTTTTACAAGCCTAATTTAGAGCTAATTAAAAATAAAATAGTGCTAGTTGTTGATGATATTTTGGACGAAGGTTTAACATTGAGTGATATAAAAAGAGAGCTTGTTAGACTTGGCGCTAAACAGGTTTTAATTGCTGTTTTATTTGATAAA
>CAJWXO010000167.1 GCA_913049755.1 uncultured Cryomorphaceae bacterium | reverse complement strand
CAAGCCACTGGTTCAACTAACCTCTCCTATCTCTGGGATTTTGGCGATGGTGACACTTCTCATTTAGAAACGCCAACTCACACATATAATTCACCTGGATTATATGACGTAAAACTTATGATTTGGACTATTGACGGCTGCATTGACACAATCTATGGCAATTATATAGGAGCAATTTTAGTGAATCCGCGTCCTAATATTCCTTTTTCTGTCTCTCCACTAAAAGTGAATATCTACAAACCCGAAGTAGCAGTTCAGGCCAGTGGAATTGATATAGATGAAATATTTTATTTTGATATGGGAGATAGCACAATTTATAGTCAGCAGGACTTTTTTTTACATAACTATCAAGACACTGGCAATTTTATAATAAAAAGAATTGCTGTAAACCAATTTGGGTGCTGGGACACTTTAGGTCAATTAATTAGAGTAGACCCAGTATTAAATATTTGGACTCCAAAAGCATTTACTCCAGACAATGATGGAAAAAATGAAACCTTTCGACCGGTAGTCACAGGGTTCAATAATTATCATCTTTCAATATTTGATAGATGGGGAAATATAGTATTTGAGTCCACTAATGCATATGAAGAGTGGAATGGTAAAATCCATAATTCTGGAATAGAATGTCCTCAAGATATTTATACATGGCGACTTTTTATTTTAGACTTTGCGAATTCCCCAAAACAAGAACATGGAACAGTTCTGTTATATAGATGAAAAATTAAGATAATTTCGAACCGTATACTAAAGCACTTAGACTAAGTCCGATTGAAATAACTATGTAGCCTGTTCCCAATAAATATTGCCCCGATTTTATGAGCTGCAGCACCTCATTTGAGAATGTACTGAATGTGGAGAATCCACCACAAAAACCGACACTCCAGAAAAAAATATTTTTTGGTTGAATCTCTTTACCTAATAAATACCCCAATACTAAACAGGCCAGAACATTAGCTAAAAGAGTTCCGAACATAACTGATTTTGGAGATTCTGGAAAAAGTCTTTGCATCATCTCACCCATAAAGTATCTGACAATAGAACCAATTCCTCCACCAAAGAATATTGCTATTAATTGACTCATTATTCTTTGAATTTAGGGGTTTTTCTCCATCTATTGAGAAAATATGAAACGAACAATCCCAGCATAGCTCCGCAAATAACATCTCCTGGGTAATGTACCCCCAAATATACTCGGCTATAGGAAACAGTAATCGCCCAAATTAAAAAAAAGATTATTAAAATTTTTGTTGGACGTGAGAAATTTATAATTCCAAAAATTGCCCAAACAGTTGAAGCGTGACTAGATACAAATCCATACTCTCCTCCACATTTATTTGCAACCAGTTCGAAATTCACCATCAGCTCCGCCACATGGCAGGGCCTTAGGCGTTCAAAAACATTTTTAAATGCATGAACGGATACAATATCAGCTATTGCAACTGAAGCCACAATCAGAGAAGCTAAAATAACAGCATCATTTAACTTAAGTTTTAAAAAACTATAAATAAGAAAAAGGCCTACAAAAATGTAACTTCCAATACTGAGACTAACTAAACGAAAGAGTTGGTCTACACTATTCGAACCCCAATTAACGAGGTGAAGAAATAATGCTTCATCTAAAAGCTTTAAGGATTCAAAGCTTCCCACAACAAATCTTTCATTTTTAATACATTTTCTCCGCTTAGAGAACTAAAGAAAATATGGGGTATGTCTGAAGGCAATGTAGCTGATACTTCAAATTTTAATTCATCATCCATCATATCAGATTTTGAAATACCTAATATTTTTCTCTTTTTACTTAGTTCAGGATTGTAATTATTTAATTCGCTAAGTAAGGTATCGTATTCTTTTAAATGATCCTGGGAGTCTGCAGGAATAAGAAAAAGTAATATTGAGTTACGCTCGATATGCCTCAAAAAACGATGTCCCAAGCCTTTACCTTCACTCGCCCCTTCAATAATTCCTGGGATATCAGCAATAACAAATGAATTATATCCTCTGTGTGAAACAACGCCTAAATTCGGAACTAAAGTAGTAAATGGATAATCCGCAATTTCAGGTTTTGCAGCTGAAACAACACTTAAAAGTGTCGATTTTCCTGCATTTGGCAAGCCAACTAATCCCACATCTGCTAAAACTTTTAATTCCAAAATAAACCAATCATCTTTACCTTCTTCTCCAGGCTGAGCATTTGTTGGGGTCCTGTTTGTTGGGCTCTTAAATTGAGTATTCCCTAATCCACCACGACCCCCGGGAAGTAGTGTTTGTCTTTCGCCATCTTGAGTTATTTCAAAAAGGACTTCACCCGAATCTGCATTCTTTACTAAAGTTCCTAAAGGCACATTTATAATAACATCTTCTCCATCAGCACCATGCCTGTCATTTCGACTCCCTCCCCCACCAGGGAGAGCCTTTATATGTTTTTTGTATTTGAGGTGTAAAAGTGTCCACATCTGAGGGCTGCCCTCGAGTATGACATGCCCACCCCGACCACCATCTCCACCATCTGGGCCAC
>CAJWXO010000166.1 GCA_913049755.1 uncultured Cryomorphaceae bacterium | reverse complement strand
GGTTAGTAGAATTTGACCCTAATATATCTCAATCTAGTGCTTTTTTGGAAAAAAAGTACTTTAATTGACCTATTTTGAATGCCTAAAAATAGTAAATTTTGAAGAGTAAGAAATGGAGGAATAAAAAATGAATATGAAACAAAAACAAATAGACAAAAAAACAAAACGAATGTATGTGACACACGTAAGCAAATATCTGCGTTATAATTATACCAAACCATGCGTATCTATTAAGAAATCAATAATTGCGGCTGAAAATATGATTTGTAGTGCAATTATGAAGGAGGAAAATATTGATTGGGCGGGAATAACCCACTTTACCAGTAAATTACGTCGTGATTACCCGGAATATATTCAAGATGCTCAGCAATTTATCGGTGAAACAATTGAGGTCGAGGTTCCAATTAATATGACTCCAAGGGAATACAGGATTTGGTTTTGTACATTAACATTTGATGGGAATAGATAATCAAGGAATGTGATTGAGATGAAGAATGATAAGATGAAAAAGCAAGCAGAAGGCTGGCAAATCAATACCTTGCCAAAATTAATTGATAATGATATAAAAACGGCCTTAACTCATGAAAATAGAACATGGGCTATGAATTTTTCAAACCCCGAAAATATTGGAAAAGTATACAATATGGATACCTTAGGTTTCACAATTCAAAATTCTGGATATTTCAATGTAAGATGTATTAGCGTAATTGATCATTTTGAATGTAGAATTGGTTTAGCATTGATGAAAGAAACCTTCGACAGTATTAGGGTTAACTTTAATTTAAAAGATCTGATTGTGATGCCTTTTATTAAACCAGATAAAAATCTACAAATAGCTGATGAAAAGCAAACTTCTAACATTCAAGAAAGTATCTATTTTGATGTAGTCTAGTATGCTGAAATGAGCATTAAAACAACCTGCTTAGACGGGTTTATATAGTTCTAAGGGTATTAAAATTTGGTGGTAGTATGAGGAATAAATTAATTGAAAAAACGCTGCAGGAAGCACTAGAAAATGGCAAAAACGTATGGGTTATTGGCGATGTCCATGGATTCAACCAGACCCTTCGTAGTCTTGTAGAAAAAATCAACCCTCAAGAAGCCGATTATGTTGTATTACTTGGAGACCTAATAGACAGGGGCCCTAATTCATTTGATGTCGTTCAATTCGCTAAGAATTCTGAAAATATAGTTTGTGTAAAAGGAAATCATGAAAAAATGATGACTGAAACATTCTCGCTACAAGATTTAGAATCCCCTAGAATGGATTTAGCAACATGGCTTTACAATGGTGGTCTTGCTACCGCTACCTCTTACATTAATGCCTATACCGATAAAACAGGTAATGAGCATACAGAATTACTCGATATGGCAATTGAAGATGATAAAATATGGATGAATCAACTTCCTAGTGAAATAGTCTTAGACAAATGGCGTTTGGTGCATGCAGGATATGATCCTGAAATCGATTTGGATTGTCAAACCGATTATGAGATGCTACATATTCGTAAACCGTTTCACGACGCAACTGAACCAATAGACTCACAAAGAACAGTCGTGTTTGGTCATACTCCAACAGCAGGTTTACCAGGGCATAGTAAGTTATTCTGGGGTAAGGTTTGGTTTTCGCCAGTATTACTCCCCACAGTGCGCCCTGCAGCAATTGGTATAGACACATGCCTATTTCACAACTTAGACGCTCCAGCGGTGCTTACAGCGTATAATTTACAGGATAATAGAATAATTCAGCAATCACGGGTAGAGCCGTGGAATAAGAGAGCAATAAAACAAGCAAATGAAGTATAAGGAGGAATAAAGAATGACAGATTGGAAAGCAATAGGAAAAGAAAAGCAAGAAAAATATGAACAGAAAATAAAAGATTGGAATAATACAGTTATGCATTATCGAGAAGGCAGATTAGATTTCCCTGGATTGGTAGAAATTAGTACCGATGATTGGGGAGTTAGAGTGACTCTAACTTCAGAACATTACGAAAAGCCGGTCACTTTGAGTGCGGCATGGGAAATAATTTCAGTATACAGCGATGGCATGAGTGCAGCCTATGTCAATTGGGGTCTTAGCGAAATTGAAACATAATCAAAAATAGAAAATAGTTGCCAAAGGCCGAAGCATAATGATGTCAGTAGGGGCGACTAATTCCCCTTTGTGAAACAAGTGTCCAGAACATTATGTCCAGACTGGAGTAATAGCGTGTGATTACGTTCTGAGAGAATTCATCAGAACCGTTTAAGGAAAGTGCAGCCCATTCTCTATATCCGAAGCATAATTGATTATCACGCTTTAGTCTTTGAGCAATGGTACCACGGGCTGAATTACAGCCCTTACAACATATCACTATGTTTGTGAGGCAAGATTTACCTCCATCTGCCAATCGATCAATGTGTTCAATTGTAGCAGACGAAAACGTGTTCTCTTTAGATGGCGTCATTATAACCCAGCATATTGGGCATAGTTCACCAACTTTAGAGTCACGTAGGTTAATAATTTTATTTTTATAACTTCTTTTAGTCATAATATCAAATTTAG
>CAJWXO010000165.1 GCA_913049755.1 uncultured Cryomorphaceae bacterium | reverse complement strand
AGAGGAGATGGAAATCATGTACCAGTACTCACCTCTCACAATGGGTTGGTGTATTAATTGTCACAGAGAGACAAACGTAAAAGTTGAAAGCAATGAGTATTATTCAAAAATTCATGAGGCCCTTTCTAAAAAATATGGAGTAGAAAAATTAACAGTTGCTCAAATGGGCGGACTTGAATGTGGAAAATGTCACTATTAAAAGGAGATCAAGAAAAATTTATGGCATCAAACAAGACATATTGGAAAAATTTAGATCAACTTGATTCAAATAACGAGAACCTAAAAAAATTAGAAGAAAACGAATTTGTATCCAAGCTACCAGAAGATTTTTTAAGTGACGAAAAAACACTTGAAGAAAGTAGTACATCTAGGAGAGACTTTCTCAAATATGTTGGATTTAGTACAGCGGCTGCAACAGTAGCTGCATGTGAAGGCCCAGTAATCAAGTCAGTCCCATACGTGGTTCAACCGGAACAAATCAGACCTGGTGTAGCAAATTATTATGCCACTACTATAGCAGATGGCTTTGATTTTGGAAGTATTCTTATAAAAACACGAGAGGGAAGACCAATAAAAGTAGAGAGTAATCCAGATGCACCTATATTAGGTTGTGCTAATGCAAGAGTCCATGCCTCAATACTCCCTCTTTATGATACCTTACGCTTAAAAGGACCCCAGGCTAATGGGAAAGATGTTTCATGGAATAATTTTCACCTTCAGATTGAAGCAATGCTTAAAGCATTAGCTGCATCAGGTAAGGAAATAATTCTTCTGATGCCAACGTTACCAAGTCCAACTTCACAAAAAATCATTACTGATTTTATTAATATATATCCTAATGTTCGTCCTGTAGTTTATGACTCTATATCCTCTGATGCTGCTCTTAATTCATTTGAAAAATATTATGGGAAAAGAGCATTGGCAGATTATGATTTTTCAAAGGCTAAAACAATAGTTTCTATTGATGCGGATTTTCTTGGTGATTGGCAGGGGAGTGGTTATGAAGCAGGTTATGCTGCATCAAGAATACCAAATCAAAATCATGGAAAAGCAGAGATGTCTCAGCACTTTCAGTTTGAATCCAATATGTCACTGACAGGTGCAAATGCTGATTATCGGATACCTTGTACACCAGCAGATCAAAAAAATATTCTAGCCTACATTCATGATCGTCTTATTAGAAATATTGCAGGACAATTATCGGATGATCTAAAACCTAATGCAGATAAAGCAATAGGCGCTCTAAAAAAATCCGGATCTAAAGGGGTTTTAGTCTCAGGAATTGAAGATGAAATTGCTCAGGATATCGTATTAGCAATTAATTCTCATTTAGATAGTGAAGCTTTTAATCCTGAAAGTCCAAAATTGATTAGACAAGGAAACACAGAAGAAGTAATAGATGCATTTAAAGCTATAAAAGCTGGAAGAATAAGTGGTCTTATTTCCGTAGGTGTCAATCCAGTTTTCTCATCTTCTGATGGAACTGAACTTGAGAAAGCTATTAAAAAGCTTGAGTTTTCATTAAGCTTTACTTCAAAAATTAATGAAACGGCCGCAGTGTCCCAATTTATTGCAGCTACACCTCATTATTTAGAATCTTGGGGGGATTATGAATTCAAGCCAGGTCACTTTGCACTTGCTCAGCCGACAATTCGACCTTTATTTGATACTCAGCAATTCCAAGATGTTTTACTCAGATTAACAGGACAAAACATAAAATTTTATGATCAAATCAAAGCTCATTGGAATGAATCAATCTTAGGTTCAAGTTCTTGGAACAAAGCTTTACACGACGGTTATTTCTCAATTGAAACTTCTCAGGTGAAACTAGCTCCAGATTTTACAAAATTGAATACTAAAACACTTAAAACAGCCACTTCTAAAGGAATTAGCCTAGTGTTGTATTCCAAAACAGGAATGGGTGATGGACAGCAAGCAAATAATCCATGGTTACAGGAATTCCCTGATCCTATTACAAGAGTAAGCTGGGACAACTACCTTACAGTATCTATGAGTGATGCTAAAGCTCTGGGATTAAAAAATATTAATACAGCAAACGGTGCTCTTAATGGAAGTTACGCAGCAGTAACTGTTGGATCTGAAACCCTAAAAGTTCCTGTAATTATTCAGCCTGGACAAGCAATAGGGACTGTAGGTCTTTCATTTGGTTATGGAAAACGTATGGGGCTCAAAGATGAAATGCAAACGGGAGTAAATGCATATAGGTTATATCGAGGTTTTGAAAAAGTTCAAAACGTTTCAATTAAACTAGACGATGGAGAGCACGAATTTGCATGCGTACAATTGCATAATACCCTAATGGGAAGAGGCGATATTATAAAAGAAACAACTTTAGAGATTTTTAATACAAAAGACAAAGCATATTGGAATATTATGCCTCAGGTTTCAAAAAATCATATTGAGTTTGACGTCACTTCACCTGAAGTTGATATGTGGCAAGAATTTGATCGAAGTATAGGGCACCATTTTAACCTCTCTATTGACTTAAATTCTTGCACCGGATGTGGAGCTTGCGTTATAGCTTGTCATGCAGAAAATAA
>CAJWXO010000164.1 GCA_913049755.1 uncultured Cryomorphaceae bacterium | reverse complement strand
CATTAAGAATGGAATCTTGCATTTTTAGTGCCGTAAAATATGCATCATAAGTTTTCCCTGCATCTTCATTGGTGCGGTATGCTCGAATAAACCATTTGTCTTTTTTTCTTAGCTCAAATCTATTTTGAAGGAACAAGATATCTTTAAGACTTAATCTGTTGTCGCCCTGATAAACTGTCGTCCCAGAACCGAAATTCATACTATAAATTGCCTCTAATCCAGTTCTTGTTTTGTAATGTATTGCGGTTGCTACTTTTAAATTTTCAGTATTGTAGTCTACAAGTTCTGACTCCTGAATTCCTCTACGATGATATGTTCCAATACCTGCATAGGTCTTTACATCGCCCCCATTGTCATAAATAATTTCATCTCCGTATCTATTGACTGCATCATAACCGCCCGGATTATTAATTTGAGATGTGGATTCAAATGTTGGATCCATATTGTTTGCTTCCCAATCATTGGCCCTAAGTCCAAAAACATTGAGCTTAAAGCCCCAGCTGTCGGTGCCGTCACTCCGGGTGAGAGAATTGGCATATCTAAGGGATGCTTCTGTTAATGCACGTTCACCAATTTTTAATTGAAATGATGTTCCTTGAGTTTTATAGGGGTCTTTCGTGACCATTGATATAACCCCATTAAATGCAGAGGGTCCATACATTGCACCCACAGCCCCAGAGATGATATCAACTTTCTGAATATCTAGTTCACTCGCACCTAAAAAGTTTCCTAAAGAAAAATTTAGTCCTGGAGCTTGGTTGTCAACTCCATCAATTATCTGAAGACTTCTAACAGGGCTAGTACTATTGAATCCACGTGTATTTATGATTTTAAAACCAATACTAGCTGATGTTAGATCTACACCTTTCATATTTCCTAAGGCTTCATAAAAGTTCAGAGCTGGCGCTTCTTTGATACTTATTAGGTCTAGGGCCTCCACAGTCAATGGAGCTTGTTTTTGTCTCTCTGTTATTCTGGATGCAACGATCTCAGCCTCAGCAAGAACTATTTGATCAGCTTTTAGTTTGACTGTTATAGATTTTTTGTTTTGAATAATATTTATATCTCGAGAATTATATCCGAAAGTTGTAAATGTCAAAACCACAGGGAGTGCTTTTACAGTAATATTAAATTCGCCATCAAGGTTGCCAATAACGTTTGTATTGGGGCTTTTAACTACAACATTCTCTAAAGGTTTATTTGTTTTTTCATCAACAATTTTACCGAAAATATTAATGGACTGCGCCTCTAAAAAATAACCTGAAAAGCAGAGAAAAAGGAGAATTAGTTTTATGTTTCTGATTCTCATTCTAGATTTTTTATTGATAATTTATGGAATGACTTTTTACTTTTACCAAAGATGGTTAATTTCTATCTTTCTTTAAACCTGTAATTCAATTTTCCGATTTTCTTTTAATAAATATGAAGCAAATAAATTTAGTTTGCTTGCAGTTATCAAAATAGGGGAGACTCTTGATTCTCCATTAATCGAAATCAAATCTCAAAAAGAATTCTATTTTATTATTAGAGCTGTGGCATGAATAACATCGTTTTCAAAGATTTGAATTTGATATTTACCTTTTGGCATATTCGATAAGTCAAACTTCTGTTTATTAGTAACTATCATCGTATTTCGAACTATTCGTCCAACATTGTCAATAATTTGAACCGGGTTCCCAATGAAATTCTCTGCAGTTGATAAGATGAAAATCCCGGAATTGGGATTTGGCAATATGATATTTGATGATTCATTCTCTTCGATATTAATATTATCAATAACCGTAAGTATTGCAGAGTTGGAAGTGTCATTACAGGTGGCATCTATGGTACATCGATATTGATAACCATCCATATTAGTCGTAATTCCTGAGATTATTAATGAGTCGCTATTTGTTCCAGAATATTTGGCTCCGTCAATTATATCAACCCACCCAGAACTAGGAGAGCTATTTACTTGCCATTGGAAAGAGGCATTAGTGTCTGTGTGAGATGTGGTAAAATATGCATCTCCAGGTGAAGTGTAGAAAGTTGATGATATTGGCTGCTTACTGATAGTGTCTTGACAAATAACATTTAATATCGCTGGGTCTGAAATCACGCAAGCGGAGTCGATGGAGCATCTATAGAAGTAACCGTTCATATTTAATGAAACTCCTGAAATCACGAGTGAATCTGTTGCTGTTCCAGAGTACTTTCCGCTATCACTGAGGTCAGACCAAGATGTGCCATTATTCTCTTGCCATCGATAGGTTGCAGAAGAAGAGGCATAAGAAACTTTAAAAAATGCATTTCCTTGATCTGGAACAGTAGATGCAAGAGGCTGCTGAACTGGTCGTGGTAAAACATCAATTCTTAGGGTGATGATTTTAGATGCGGGGGCAGGGCATGCATCATCCAATACTTTCAGAGGAAAGTAATAGCTATGACTTCCGCTATCGCAAGAATTTTGACTGGTAGTATGATTACAATCGATTTGCCAAGAAAAATCTACGTTTAGTGAAGCAGGGTTCGTAAATGAGGTCGCAGGAGAAACGGGTGTAACAAATGCACAAGGGGGTTCAGCGCAAGAGCCC
>CAJWXO010000163.1 GCA_913049755.1 uncultured Cryomorphaceae bacterium | reverse complement strand
CACTGCATCAGTGAATGGGGACATGACTTTAGGCCAGAATATAGAAACCTTAAAGCAATAATCAAGCGTATTGGAGATAACATACCTATTATAGGGCTTACCGCCACGGCAACTCCCAAAGTACAAGAAGATATTTTAAAGAACTTGGGTATTCAAGATGCCAATACCTTTAAAGCGTCATTTAATCGTCCAAACCTCTATTATGAAATTCGCCCTAAGACAAAAAATGTCGATAGTGATATCATTCGATTTGTAAAGCAACACGAAGGAAAAAGTGGGATAATTTATTGTCTAAGCAGAAAGCGTGTTGAAGAATTATCGCAGATATTGCAGGTTAATGGTATCAAGGCAGTTCCATATCACGCAGGCTTAGATGCCAAGACGCGAGCAAAGCATCAAGATATGTTTTTGATGGAGAACACAGATGTTGTGGTTGCTACTATAGCCTTTGGTATGGGGATTGATAAGCCGGATGTCCGGTTTGTTATTCACAATGATATTCCGAAAAGTATTGAAAGCTATTATCAAGAAACTGGGCGTGCAGGAAGAGACGGTGGAGAGGGAATTTGTTTGGCTTATTACTCGTACAAGGACATCGAGAAGTTAGAGAAGTTCATGAGCGGAAAACCTGTAGCAGAGCAAGAAATTGGGCATGCGCTCTTGCAAGAGGTTGTTGCTTTTGCAGAAACCTCCATGTCTAGGCGTAAATTTATTTTGCATTATTTTGGCGAAGAGTTTGATAATGAAACCGGAGAGGGAGGTGACTTAGATGATAATATGCGGCATCCAAAGAATAAGCATGAATCGATGGATGAGGTCATTAAACTATTGTCAGTGGTCGATAAGACCAACGAGCAATATAAGTCAAAAGAGGTAGTTAATGTGCTTGTTGGTACTGTAAATGCTATGATTAAGTCTCATCGAACAGATGCTCATAAATTTTTTGGAATTGGTTCAAGTCAAGATGCAAGCTATTGGATGGCCTTATTGAGGCAACTGTTAGTAGCTGGTTATCTTAGAAAAGACATTGAAACATATGGAATCGTAAAAATCACAGATTCCGGAAGGGATTATTTGAAAAATCCAGTTTCATTTATGATGACAGAGGATCATTCGTTTAAAGACGCTAATGACGACAACATAATTGTGGAACAGAAAGGCAGCGGTTCTTCAGATGAAGTGTTATTTAAACTTTTAAAATCTGAACGTAAAAAAGTTGCAGATAAATTGAAGCTTCCACCTTTTGTTATTTTTCAGGATCCATCCCTGGAAGATATGGCTTTGAAATACCCAGTGAATATCGATGAATTGTCAAATGTTCATGGAGTAGGAGATAGTAAGGCAAGAAAATATGGTGCTCCTTTTATAAAGCTGATACAAGCATACGTTGATGAGAATGATGTGATGCGACCCGATGATTTTATTGTAAAATCAACTGGCAGCAATAGTTCGCTAAAATTGTATATTATCCAAAATGTTGATAGAAAATTGCCATTGACAGACATAGCTGCATCGAAAGGACTAGAGATGCCAGAATTTATTAAAGAAATGGAGGCGATTGTTTACAGCGGGACAAAGCTAAATATCAGTTATTGGATTGACGATTTGCTAGATGAAGAACAGCAAGAGGATATCCACGAATACTTTTTAGAGGCCGAAACTGATAAAATTGAGGCTGCCATGGACGAATTTGACGGCGATTATGATCTGGAGGAACTCAGATTGTACCGCATTAAATTTATAAATGATGTTGCAAATTAATTACATTAGACAAAAATCAATCGATTTTTTTCTATAAAAATTCCCTAAAAAGTATTTTCATTTTTTAACTATCAATACGTACCTTTGCCGACTTAAATCACCAGTCTAAAACGGTTGGTGCTAACCACTTAAAGAATAAAAAAATGCAAGACGGTATTTACGCAAAAATAACTACTGAAAAGGGAACGATATTAGGTCAGTTGACCTACAAAAAGACACCGGGAACTGTCGGAAATTTTGTGTCATTAGCAGAGGGTAATCTTGAGAATGATGCAAAGTCACAAGGGTCACCTTACTACGATGGCTTAACTTTTCACAGAGTAATTCCAGATTTTATGGTACAGGGTGGAGATCCAGCAGGTACTGGTTCAGGTGGGCCTGGCTATAAATTTGACGATGAATTTCATCCCGAACTAAGACATGATAAGCCGGGTGTTTTCTCAATGGCGAATGCAGGGCCAGGAACCAATGGAAGTCAGTTTTTTATTACGCATATCCCAACAGATTGGTTAGACAATAAGCATACTGTATTTGGAAATGTAATTGAAGGACAGGATGTCGTAGATAGCATTGCACAGGGTGATACTATGCAAATTGAAATTGTACGGGTAGGTACAGATGCTCAAGATTGGAATGCTGTTGAAGCATTTAGACAATTTACGGGGTCCAGAGCAGCACGCGAAGAGGCAGCTCAAAAGTCACAAGAATCTGCAATGGCTGAACTCACGCAGGGTTTTGATAAAACAGAAAGTGGTTTGCATTACAAACACATCCAAAAAGGAGATGGTATAAAAGCCAACAAGGGACAAACAGTTGCAGTTCATTACAAAGGGATGTTACCAGATGGTAGTGAATTTGATAATTCATACAAAAGAGGA
>CAJWXO010000162.1 GCA_913049755.1 uncultured Cryomorphaceae bacterium | reverse complement strand
AGCTAGAGCGACCCCAGCGATATTACCATTGCCGACGGTACCTGAAACCGCTGTAGCTAGCGCTTGAAAATGAGAAACCTCACCCTCTTTATTTCCAGTTTCATCACGATCGAGGTCATCATACTTACCCCTAACTACATTTATAGCTGTCCAAAAATATCTAACATTTGGAAAACCAAAATATATTGTGAAAAATACTGCACTTCCTACCAACAATAAAATAACAAAAGGGTAGCCTGCTACTTCAAAAAACACAATATCAGAAAAGAAATTTGATATTGGAGAAAAAGCCTCATCGATTTGTTTATCTAAACCTTTCTCCTGAGAATAGGACAGAAAAGGAACAGAAAAAAATAAAAGTGAAAATAATTTTTTCATATATTCTATTTCTTAATTAAAGGTTAGAGTTCAAATATAAGGAATCGCATCTAAGACCTCCCGAAAACTATGAGGTTTAAAGCCTAAATCTTTTTTTGCTTTAGAAATATCTAGGTCTGAGATCAAAGGACGCATTGCCAATTGCCCAAGTGTTAGACTATCAACTCGATCAATCAATGACAAATCGAAATCACCATGAATTGCTACTTGACGCACCAATTCAATAATAGAGAGTTTATCTGAGCCTGAGATATTATAAATACCGAAAGATTTATTTTTAGCAATTAGTAAACACCCTTCTGCCAGGTCGATAGACCAAGTAGGAGTTCTTACTTGATCATCCACAACATTGATCTTATCTCCTTTGGCTAATTTTTTTCGGGCCCATAAAATAATATTGCTACTCATTAAATGAGGAAAATATCCCATAACTAGAGATGTCCGCGCAATAGTCCATTTGCAATTTGAAGATTGTATTAATTTTTCAGCATCAAATTTAGATTTACCATAAACACTTAAAGGGTTCTCTTTAGCAGTTTCAGAGTATGAACCTATTTTTCCATCAAAAATGAAATCTGTTGAAATAAAGATTAAATGAGCTGAATATTTTTCACATGCATCAATAATGTTTTGAGTTCCATCTACATTGACTCTTTTACAGTAAATAGGGTTAGCTTCACACTTATCTACATTAGTCATTGCCGCTCCATGAATTACAATATCAGGTTTAAACTCGGAAAATATGATATCGATGTCATCAGAGTTTAAAATATCCATGGATTTAAATAGGATTCTATTTGTATCATAAATAGACTCCCCAATAGCTGTTGCACAAATATCAAATCGACCATTATTGACATGAATAAGAGATTGACCCAATAAGCCATTAGCTCCCGTTATTAATAATTTAATGCGTACCATATTTATCGAGGCCAATAATATTTCATTTCTTCATGTAGACGCAGAGCCTCTTTCCTTGCCGCTTCTGCATAGTTTTCATCGATACCTGCATAGCATATACTTCGTGATGCATTTATCAAAACCCCAATCCCTTGACCTGAACTAAAGGAACCAGACTTTAATACATTTTGAATATCACCTCCTTGATGACCGACTCCTGGAACTAGAAAGAAATGGTCTGGAAGTTGCTCCCTTATTTTCTTCATACTATCTGAGCGAGTGGCACCAACGACAACCATCCATTGCTCGGGGGATGTCCATTCCCTGTAAGAATCCAATACATGCTCATACAGATAACGATCGTCTTGCATTCTTTTCATTTGAAAATCTTGCGCTCCCAAGTTACTAGTCAAGCCCAATGCGATAGCCCATTTACCGGGAATAGCGAATGGTTCAAGACTATCTTTCCCCATATAGGGGGCAACTGTTATCGAGTCAAACCCCATTTTGTTTAAGATTCCTTCAGCATACATTTTCGATGTGTTTCCAATATCTCCACGCTTTGCATCTGCAATGCTAAAGTGTTGAGGGAATTTTTTCAAGTAATCAGCGACTTCAGCCAAAGCTTTCCAACCTTCGTGCCCCAGAGATTCAAAAAACGCCAGATTCGGCTTGAAAGCAACAGCATGTTCAGCTGTTGCATCAATAATACCCTTGCAGAATTCAACAACTCCCTTTGGGTCACCATCAAATAATTCCGGCATTTTATTCAAATCAGGGTCTAAGCCAACGCAAAGAACTGACTTCTTAAATTCAATATTTTTTATTAGCTCTAACCTTGTCATTCTCCAGTTCCATCTTTCATGCGTTGCACATTTTCAGCTAATCGTAACTCATCCAATATCTTTTTTATTTGACCATTAAGGACTTCTGGTAAAGTATATAAAGTAAGTCCAATGCGGTGATCTGTTAATCTACCTTGAGGAAAATTATAAGTTCTTATTTTCGCAGACCTATCGCCAGTACTGACTAGTGTTTTTCTCTTTTCAGCAACCTCCTTATCTCTCTCTGTCCTGGCTTTATCCCATATCCTGGCCCGAAGAACCGTAAGAGCTCGATCATAATTCTGATGCTGAGATCTTCCATCTTGACATTCTACAACTATTCCAGTCGGAAAATGTGTTAATCTAACCCCAGATTCTGTTTTATTGACATGTTGCCCGCCAGCACCACTAGATCTAAACGTATCCTTTCTGATATCAACATCTTTAATTTCAACTTCAAGCTCATCAGCTTCAGGCAAAACTGCAACTGTAGCTGCAGAAGTATGAACACGCCCCTGAGATTCAGTAGATGGAACACGCT
>CAJWXO010000161.1 GCA_913049755.1 uncultured Cryomorphaceae bacterium | reverse complement strand
AGAAGTTCAATAAAAACTTTGAACAGTTTAAATCTCAATCATCAAAGGACATCTTACTCGGGGGACCTATTTTAAAGTAATATTATAATAAATCGTTAGCAAGATTTGCCAACTCCGATCGCTCGCCTTTTTCAAGTGTTATATGCGCATATAACGGCTGCCCCCTTAGCCTATCCACGATATAAGATAAACCATTAGATTGTTCATCTAAATAGGGTGTGTCAATTTGGTGTACATCACCGGTAAAAATAAACTTTGAGTTTTCACCTGCCCTAGTAATAATTGTCTTGATCTCATGGGGAGTTAAATTCTGAGCTTCATCGACAATAAATATTACATTAGACAGTGATCTTCCTCGAATATAAGCTAAAGGAGTAACAAGAATTTTTTCACTCGCCACCATTTCATCAATTTGTTTGTAATTACGATCACGCTCACTAAATTGATTCTTTATAAACTTTAAATTATCCCAAAGGGGCTGCATATATGGGTTGATTTTTTGTTCTGCATCTCCAGGAAGAAAACCAATATCTCTATTTGACAAAGGCACAATTGGTCTTGCAAGATAAATTTGCTTGAAGTCACGACGCTGTTCTAAAGAACCAGCCAAAGCTAGAAGAGTCTTTCCTGTTCCCGCAACACCCGTCAAAGTAACCAATCTGATTGTTGGATTCATTATTGCATGCAAAGCAAAAGCCTGTTCAGAATTTCTAGGTTTTATACCGTAAAAACTAGCCCTTTCAACTAATTCCATGCTCTTAGATTCTCCGCTAAAAAAGCCTAAGGCTGAATTCTTTGTTGATTTAAGTATATAAAATAAGTTTGGCTGTAATTTAAATTTAATATGACTTTTTTCTGCAGGATCAAGAGCCAATGATTTCTTGTCATGAAGATCCGCAATATACTTCACCGGGAAATTGGGTAATTCTGATCGTCCAGAAAATCTCGTATTTGACTCTTTTACCCTACCTGTCAAATAATCTTCAGCGTGTAAGTTCAGTGCCTTTGCTTTTAGTCTCAAATTAATATCCTTCGTTACTAAAATAACAGGTCTTTTGGGTTCCTTTTCCTGGAGAAAAAGCGCGGCATTTAGAATACTATGATCATTTTTTCCTTTACCGTATATCTCTGTTGCATCAACGTCTAGACCAGGCGTTGCCATTATCACTCGAAATTTCCCTCGCTTTTCTCCATTGAGGCTGATCCAATCTGTTAATTGTTTATTCTCAGCTTTCTTATCCAGCATTCGGATAAACTCTCGAGCCTCAAAGTTTTTTGTATCGCTGCCCTTTTTGAACTCGTCTAGCTCTTCTAATACAGGGATTGGTATTGCAACATCATGTTCGTCAAAATTCATTATTGCATTATGATCATACAATATAACAGAGGTGTCAAGAACAAATATTTTCCGTTTAACTTTTAGCTTAGATGCCATTCTATCATTTTTAAAACCTTATGAAATTATGTCATTAAAGGTGTTCTTTTATTATTCAATTAATATGTTTTTAACATCTCATCGATAGTAACCCTGACAAGGACTAATTTTGCATAATGATTCAAAAATACTTAAGACTGGCTCTTGCCATTGTGATTCTAGGACTTTCAACGCAGCAATTCATTAATTCAGAAATTGGAAATGGGATTTTTTTGATACTTATCTCCTTTTTTCCGATTTTATTCCATTTTAGAAACGAGAGAATATTATTGGCACTGTGGCAGGTGAGAAAGCAAGATTTTGAAAAAGCCGGGAAGCAACTAGACAAAATAAAAAGTCCAGAAAAAACTTTAATAAAAGGTCAGCTAGCTTATTACTATTTTCTAAGAGGATTAATGAACTCTCAAACAAATCTTACAAAAAGCGAATCTTGGATGCGAAAAGCACTTTCCACCGGACTAAGAATGAAACAAGACCGTGCTTTGGCTAAAATGCAGCTTTCAGCAATGGCTATGACAAAAAGAAAGAAGAAAGAGGCACAAGCATTGCTGACTGAAGCTAAAAAATTAGATAGCAAAGGTTTGTTGGCAGACCAAATAAAAATGCTCCAACAGCAAATGAAAAGGATCTAACCTTATTTTTTGGCAATAGGATTAACTGATACAGTAAGATCTTTACTGATTGCAGCTCTCTCTAGACGTAACCGACTGTTCTCAGACTCAACCAATACAGTTTTCTCATCCACATCTAAAATCTTTGCATGGATTCCACTTGTAGTAACTATTCGCATTCCTTTTACTAATTGAGTCCTGAACTTGTTTTCTTCTTTTTGTTTTTTCATTTGTGGACGAATAAAGAAGAAATACATTACAGCAACGATAGCGATTAATGGTAAAAAGCTACTTATACTGCCCGCGGAATTTGCCTGTAAAAATAAATTTGTCATGGTAGAGTATTAATTATGATGCCACTTGGGCTTTTATTTTTAAAACTTTTGTATTCGGAACTGTGTTTGCCGATAGAGTAACAGTCTTTTCTTGACTACCGCCCTTTCCTTTAGAATTAAATTGAACTGATATCACACCCTTAGATCCTGGAGCAATTGGCTCATTAGAATACTTTGGAACTGTACATCCACAACTTCCTTGCGCAGAACTAATAATTAACGGAGCCTCACCTGTATTTGTGAATTCGAAATCATGATCAACGACATCACCATCA
>CAJWXO010000160.1 GCA_913049755.1 uncultured Cryomorphaceae bacterium | reverse complement strand
TAATACCACTGTATTTAAGCCAGCGAAGCAGGGTGTTTTATTAATAACTCCCTTACTAAATGCATTTAAAGAGAGCTTTCCACCTGGTGTTGTAAACATACTTTTTGGAAGGGGCAGGGATATTGCAGCGCCAATAATGAAAACTGGTATTATCGATGTTCTCGCATTGATTGGTCATAGTTCTTCTGCAGTTTCACTCCAAGATTTACACCCAAACAAAAATAGATTGAGATTAATCTTAGGTCTTGAAGCTAAAAACCCTGGAATCGTGCTTCCAGATGCGGACCTTGATCATACTATTCAGGAATGTATTTCAGGAACATTGTCATATAACGGTCAGAGGTGCACTGCGCTTAAGATCTTGTATGTGCATGAGTCGATTGTTGAAGAATTTAATCTTCGGTTTTCAAAAGCCGTTGATAACCTGAAATTTGGAATGCCATGGGAAAACACTTTTTTAACACCATTGCCCGAACCGGGGAAACCTGATTATATTCAAGAATTAATTGAAGATGCAGAAAATCACGGTGCCAAAATAATTAATAGTAAGGGAGGGGAGCGATTGAAAAATTATTCTTTTCCGGCAGTGCTATTTCCTGTAAATGACAAAATGCGACTTTTCCATGAGGAGCAGTTTGGCCCAATTATACCAATCATCTCTTATCGCGATGTTGACGAGCCTTTAAATGATATGTCAAAATCTAATTATGGTCAACAAGTTAGTTTATTTGGAAGTAATGTTGATGAGATTGGACCTTTAATCGACTCTCTTGCAAATCTAGTTTGCAGGGTGAATCTGAATTCTGCCTGCCAGCGTGGGCCAGATGTATATCCTTTTACTGGTCGAAAAAATTCTGCAGTTGGAACCCTGAGTGTATACGATGCTTTGCGATCATTTTCTATTCGCACATTTCTTGCAGCGAAATCAAATAATACTAATAAAGAAATAATTGAAAATTTACTTGACTCTAAGTCATCAAACTTTGTTACTACTGAATACTTGCTTTAACTCTTGATATAAACTCTTTATAAATCAGAAAAATATGCTGATTAAAAGGGCAGCTGAAATAGGAAGAAAAAGATTGTCTAACCCGTAAGGTATTAAAGCCTCTATTATTGCTAGTGTTAAGGCTAAAATAAGAGCATAAATTAAGGGTAGCCCTAGCGCAATGCCAATAAAAAAAGAAAAGATAGTAAAAGCGAAAAACCCAGCGAGAGTTTTCTCCTTGCTAAATGGAAAAGATATACTAGTCAATTTTGTGCCAAAATAATTTGCAGCAACATCCGAAATTCCCGTAATCAACAAGCCATATACAAATGGAACGTTACTCAAAGTAATGGCACTAACTGATTCTGGATGAAACCAAATGGATACGGTCAAAATACCAAGGGGAAAAGCAATTTCCCCTATTGTTGATCGTGAAACGGTATGAATACTTTTTAAAAATTTTATTTGTTTTGATAACGTCAGTAAAATGGTGAAAGCTATTGAGATTATATAAACCTCATTTATTGTTAAGAAAAACACAAAGCTGGATGCAACTAAAGCACTTAAAAAATGAGCTGATTTTCTGGTAATTTCTCCCGACAAATTAGTCTTTCGCTTGATTAATTCTCCCAAGAATAGAATAGCAGAAAACAAAAGGAAGAATAATAATAGATTATTACTTATCATATTTAAAAAATATAAGATTCGTACTCACGCATGATTGAAATATCGGGATCAGGCATTCTATTCACTCGATTATCGAGCTGAACCATGGCGTAAATACATTTTTTCGCCTCTCGTTTTTTAGCTATTGAATGTAGCTCGCCGGCTAGTGCATTTCCTAGCCCTTGCTCTTGATATTCGCTAATAATTCCTAATGTTTTGAAAATTATAGTTTTATCAGGCATTTCAAATAAGTATGCAAAACCTACATTTTTCTCTCTAATTTTTACCCAGTATAATAATGGGGAACCATTCTTTCTTTTCGTCATGGAATTAATCCAAGATGAGAATTGATTTTGATTCATAGACTCATATCCCCAATTGGTGCAGAAGATATCATGAACTAAATGATGAAGATTCAAAATGCTATCAACTGAATCCAGTTCGATTGTCTGTAGGTTGAATCCCTTGTTAACCCAACGGGTTAAAAACGGTTGAGATACTTCAATAACCCCATCAAATGACGTTCGATATGCACTTTTATATTTTATGATTTTTTCTGGGTTCATAGATCTCATGAATTCAACAGTTTCCGTGGTGGAGTTCCATTCGCCCTCAAAAATCGGACTTTGATCAGATTTAGAAATAAACTTATACGGTAAAAAGCTAGACCCATTTATGGGACCATAGAATTGACCACTGTATTTTTTTTTAACACTCTTCCATTGTTTTAGTTGGAGAGCCTTGTCATTGGACTTGAGTTCAAAAAAACCAAAAGCGTGACCACCCATGTATGGATATACCCCGATACAAAATGCTTCCTCATCAATCCATTCTGCACCCACTTTATTTGAATAAAAATCCCAACACAGTGAAGGATTGATGGAATCATCATAACCTAGATTTTTACTTCTGTAATTCAGGAAATCTGCTAAATGATTAGTAATCGGTTTTTTAATTTTCATCCTTATTTTTTATTTGCATGACTCCATTGGAAGCATCCAAGATCGCAT
>CAJWXO010000159.1 GCA_913049755.1 uncultured Cryomorphaceae bacterium | reverse complement strand
CCACGCTTCAACATCTCTTGTGTTATTAATGTTTTGTATTCTAATGCAAATTCACTATCTATATTAAAGGCTGTCAAAGCTAGAAGACCGGTATGAGATATAGTCAAACTATGCAGGTCTGCGATCTGCTGCCATTTGTCTCTTATGACCTTACCAGTAGCCGTAATATGTTCCCATGACCGCTCACTTTCCATTACTTCTAATGTTTTTAAGGCAGCAGATGGCCCGATACGTTCTGTCCAAAAAGTACTACTAATGAACGAATTTTGAGCATAATCCATTACAGATGATCGTCCAATTATGGCCGTAATGGCGTATCCGTTTCCTAGCGCCTTACCAAACATTGCCATATCTGGATCCACACCATATTTTTTATGTAAACCGCCAAAAGTCTCACGAAACCCAGAAGTACATTCGTCAAAAATAAGTACGATACCACGAGAAGATGCGAGCTCCCTGACTTTTAATAAAAAGTTATTTATGGGCGGTTCACTACGTTGCACCTCCATCTTAATAACGCCGATGTCATTTTCATTAACAATTGAAAGCAGCTGATCAAAGTCATTATAATTGAAAGGAAAAACCGTATTTTTTAAATTTTTTGGCACTCCATTGGAAGAGAGGCCTGGTAATAAATGCGTATCCAAACCATCTTCATCTTCAAGGTTGACGGATAAGTACCAATCATGCCATCCGTGATATCCACAAACAGCAACCTGATCTTTACCTGATGCAGCTCTGGCAATTCTTATAGCAATAGCATTTGCTTCTCCGCCACTGCGCGCAAATCGAGCCATATCTGCCCAATCATGCATATCTATCAACTTTTCAGCTAACCAAACCTCTTCTGGACAATTCAGAGTCGACATGTTTCCAGCATGGACAGTTTGCAAGACAGCAGCATCCACCTCATCATGACCATAGCCTAATATGTTAGTTCCAACGCCCATAATTGATAAATCGTCATAAGCATTTCCATCCAAATCCCATACACGGCAACCTTTAGCTTTGCTAAAATAAGCCGGCCACTTTTTGGGCAAAAACATTTCAGGCCGCTTCGACAATAGCATATTTCCACCTGGGATTATTGCTCGTGCTCTCTTCCAAAGTTTTTGCCCTTTGCTCATTATCGACCCCTCGTTCCTGTAAAGTTTGCCTAAATTTAATAAAAGATCAGGTCTTGATTTTAAAAAATCAATTGCTTCCAACCATGAAAAATATATATTAGGTCGAAAAAATTCAAATATTTCTCGTACCACTTCTAAATCAGCCTTCTCATCCACGGTAATACGCAAAGATGAAAAATCACAGTCTAAATCAGCATCTTCAATACTAAAGTTTTTTACTTTAAACATTCCAGACTCACGTATGAACGGAGTTACATGTTCACGATTATATTCACTTTGGTCTTGCTTATCAGACTCTATGAGCGATTTTAGTGTAAATATTTCAATGTCCATTCCATCTGGAAATGTTGGTGGGAAACCGTTTGTTAAATAATCAATATTGCTAAGAGAAAAATAGCCAAGCATTTTATCAAGCAGAACACTATCCACAAGAGGACAGTCCCCGGTTATACGCACAATTAAATCTGCGTGATATTTTTTTGCAGCTTCTATAAAACGAGATAAAACATTATCCTCACTACCTTGAAAAAATTTTACTCCCAAACGTTCAGCCTCTGAGACCAGCCTAGCGTTATTTGGCGATGTTGAGGTAGCTAAAATTACTTGATCTATTTTTTTTGATCTCATAAGCCGTTTCAATAATATTTCAATCATTGAGTAGCCAGTGATATCAAGCATTACTTTTTCAGGTAACCGAGTGGATCCCATACGTGCCTGTACGATTGCAACAATCTTCATAAATTGTTCCAATTAGACGGGATGAGAAGTCTTTCATCGTCTATAAAAAAATTCTCTGGAGTATTCTTAATGTTTCCAACTGATGCGTTGGCTATTTCCATTAGTTGCCTTTCATTTTCTACACCTACAATTACACGATCAATTTCTTTAAATGATAATGCGTACTGAAGACTTCCCTCCAAAGCTGTTTGACCAGTCTTTTCCAGCCACTGATGCCATTGTCCCCAAAATTCTTTCCAGATTGAAAATTTTTCTGGCCTTGTATCCAATTGCATCAACAGTAAACCCTGTAAGAATACCGAACGAGTATGAATTATTACTCCCATTTTATTTAATCTGCGCATTAATCCATTCTTTAAAAAGCGCCTATCAACAATACTGAATGGAAACTGAACAATATCAAAGTTGAAATTTTTTAAAAGTATTTCTAAATCAGAAGGATAATATACTGAAACTCCAATGTGTTTAAATACACCTTTTGACTTTAATATGTCCAGCGTACGATAGATTTCTTTTCCATTTGGACTAAGCAGCTGATTTGCATCATGCAATAATACACCCGCAATATTTGAACAATTCAATCGTTCCATTGAATCATAAACTTCATCGAAAATCCATTTTTCAACATCTATCACTCCACAAGGTAGTGCCTGAATTTTAGTATATTTTGAAAAAACTTTAAAGTTGTTTAATAACGATCCCAACACAGATTCACTCTTACCATAGGCAGCTGCAGTATCAATTGTGTCAATACCCAAATCCTTAGCCAATTGAAGAATTTTTTCAAGTTCACGTCTATGAACCTTACCAGAAGAGTTTGATATACCATAGTTTAATCCAAATTGAGCCG
>CAJWXO010000158.1 GCA_913049755.1 uncultured Cryomorphaceae bacterium | reverse complement strand
TTTTATCTCTAACAATCCTTCGATCGGTTTCAATTTCAGTTTCACCGGGTCCTCGCATTCCAATCCCTCCTTTTTGACGTTCCAAATGTGTCCACAGCCCTTTTAAACGTGGAAGTAAATATTGGTATTGTGCCAACTCAACTTGAGTTCGAGCATAGCTAGTTTGTGCACGTTGAGCAAAAATATCTAGGATAAGTCCCGTGCGATCAAGAACTTTTACTTTAAGAATTTTTTCAATATTAACTTGTTGTGCTGGAGTCAATTCATCATCAAAAATCACAGAAGAAATATCATTTATTTTAACAAAGTCCATAACCTCCATCATTTTTCCAGAACCAATAAAGGTTTTAGGATTAGGTGGATCAATCTTTTGATTAAACCGTTTAAGAACTTTACCTCCAGCAGTGTATGTCAAAAATTCTAATTCATCCATATACTCTTTTGATTGATTTTCATTCTGTCTCCCATTAATAACTCCAACGGTTACTGCGTTTTCAAGATTTAAAGATTTTTCTTCAATCATATCAATTGATTTCCCATTTTTTGATTTCAAGACAGATTCCATCAAAAGTTGCATAAGTATAATGTGAAATCCAATCTCCTAAATTGATGTATTGTGATTTATTATTTAAATTGATTTGCATTGGAATGTGTCGGTGTCCAAATATAAAATAATCACGGTGCTTTTCCTCTAGCTTTCGTTTAGCATATATCGCTAACCATTCATTTTCTTCGCCTAAGAAGACAGAGTTTTTATCTCCAGAAATCAATTTATTTTTTAAAGAAAAATAATTCCCTAAACGCATTCCTATGTCTGGGTGTAATGCCTGAAAAAGTCGCTTTGCTAAACGATTTGTGAAAAGTTTTTTCATTCGCTTAAATCCATTATCGTTAGGTCCAAGGCCGTCTCCGTGAGCAATAAAAAAAGATTTTGAATTAAATATAAATTCTTCCGCCTTGTGGTAAACTAATATATTTAATTCTTTTTCAAAATAATCTTTCATCCATAAATCGTGATTACCAACAAAATAATGTATAAGAATTCCTCGATCTGCAATAGAAGCTAGTTTGCCTAATATCCTTACAAATCCCTTGGGAACAACGGTTTTGTATTCAAACCAAAAATCAAATAAATCACCTAATAAAAATAAGACTGCAGCATCTTTTTCAATATTATCAAGCCATTGAATAAAATAGCTTTCACGTTCCTTACTCAGGTATTTAGTTGGGGCTCCAAAGTGTTGATCAGATGCAAAATAAATTTTCTTATTTACTGGAATATCCATAGATAATAGGTTAACCTACCGCTTGTTCCAAGTCAGAAATCAAATCGCGAACATCTTCAATTCCCACACTCAAACGAATAAGTGCATCCACTACTCCACTCTTTTCTCTAATTTCTTTTGGTATAGAAGCGTGAGTCATACTAGCAGGATGTCCGGCTAAACTTTCTACACCACCTAATGATTCAGCAAGGGTAAAAAGCTCTAATCGTTCAACAATCTTTATAGCAGATTGATAATCTGCACCTTTAGTTATAAAAGAAAGCATACCTCCATAATCTTTCATCTGGGCTTTTGCTATTATATGATTTGGATGGGATTCAAAACCTGGCCAATAAACCTTTTCAATTTTGGGATGATTCTTTAAAAATTTGGCAATGACAGCTGTATTTTCACAATGTCGTTGCATGCGGACATGTAAAGTTTTAATCCCCCTTAGAGTTAAAAAACTATCCATTGGTCCACAAATAGCGCCACTCGCGTTTTGGATAAACCCAATTTTTTCTGCAAGGCTTGGGCTATTTACTACCAAAGCTCCCAAAACTACATCCGAATGACCAGCAAGGTATTTAGTAGCAGAATGCATTACGATGTCTGCACCCATATTTAGTGGTTGTTGTATATAAGATGAAGCAAAAGTATTATCAACAGCAACTAAAATTTCATTTCCTTTTACCAGTTTAACCACAGCTTGAATATCTATGATATTCATCATGGGATTTGTTGGGGTTTCAATCCAAATCAGTTTAGTTTTTTTATTAATACTAGAAGCTATAAGCTCAGTATTATGCATTGGGACGAAGTGAAATTTTAATCCAAAATCTTCAAATATTTTCGTGAATATGCGGTAAGAACCTCCATAAAGATCATCTGTAGAAATAATTTCATCTCCTGGTTTTAATAATTTTAAAACTGCATCCATTGCTGCAAGACCAGATCCAAAAGCAAATCCAAAAGTTCCTTGTTCTATACTGGCTAATGATTTTTCTAGTGCTTGACGTGTAGGATTATGAGTTCGACTATATTCGAATCCTTTATGTCCTCCTGGGGTAGATTGTGCATAGGTGGAGGTTTGATAAATTGGAGGCATTACTGCGCCATAGGCTTTATCGGGCTCTTGACCCCCATGAATGGTTGCAGTATTAAAATAGAGTTTATCTTTCATCCTATCAAAATTTTTATGTTTGCAAAGGTATTTGATTTTATATAAAACCCCTGATGTTCAATAAAAATGATTTTTATTTGTAATATTAAAATACTCTCATGCGAATTTTTTATTATTTAAGTAGCTGTGACACTTGTAAAAGAATTGCAAAAGAACTTTCCATTGATGATACTGTTTCTCAGATTGACATTAAGAAAAATCCTATTACTAATTCTCAATTAGAGGTATTATACCAAATTACCGGGAGTTATGAAGACTTAGTAAACAAAAGAGCACAACT
>CAJWXO010000157.1 GCA_913049755.1 uncultured Cryomorphaceae bacterium | reverse complement strand
CTCCAAGTATACTAACCAATCCACTTGTACTAACTGTAATTTTATGATGACGAGAAATTTCTTTCGTACTTGCTTTTTTATCTTCAGATGCAGCAAGTGGACGAAGTCCTGCAAATACACTTTTCACATCAGATCGTAGTGGTTTTTTTGTCATGTAGGTCCCTGCATTATCTAAAATAAAATTAATTTCCTCTTCTAATGCAATCGGTTCCTCTAAAGTATCATCTATTGGGGTATCTGTAGTTCCTACGATTACGTATTTATTCCAAGGAACAGCAAATAGAACTCTTCCATCAGTAGTATGAGGCACCATAATGGCATGAGTTGATTTGATAAACTCTTTATCCAAAACAATATGAACACCCTGCGATGGTCTAATCATAGGTTTTGCGTTAGGCTGGTCTAAAGCAATTAAGCGATCTGAAAAAACTCCTGTAGCATTTACAACTACTTTTGCATTAATATGCATTTGATTTCCACTTAATTGATCTCTAAATTTAAGTCCGTTTATAATATCTTTCTCTTTTGTGAAACTCAAAACATCAGCATAATTTAACAAAGTTGCTCCTTCTTGATCTGCAGTCAACATTAAGCTAATTGCCATTCGGGCATCGTCAAACTGTCCATCATGGTATATTACACCCCCTCGTAAACCTTTTTTATTTACATTAGGTATATAATTAAGTGTCTCCTCTTTGTCTAGTAGGGTAGAGGGACCTAAACCGAGTTTACCAGCCATCATGTCATAGACCTTAAGACCTAACCCATAAAAAGGGCTACTCCACCAATCGTAGGAGGGTATTACAAAACTTAAGTCTCGAACTAGGTGGGGTGCATTTTTTCTCATTATTCCCCGTTCTCTTAGTGCTTCAATAACTAATGAAATATCACCGTTTTGCAAATATCGGACACCTCCATGAACTAATTTTGTACTTCTAGATGACGTCCCTTTAGCAAAATCATTTTTTTCCAACAAAATGGTTTTAAATCCTCTATTTGCAGCATCAACCGCAATTCCTAATCCAGAAGCTCCACCACCAATAATTGCTAAATCCCATTCTTGATTTTCATTAATTCTTTCAAGACTTGTATTTCTATTCATTTGGTTTAGGATTAATCATTTTTGATATGCGCTGTTCCCAATTATCAATAATTTTTTTATTTTCCTTATTTCTAATGGGATTAAATTCCTTGTTGACTTTCCATATATCTGATAGACTTTCTAAAGAAGGCCAATATCCACTAGAAAGTCCAGCAAAGAATGCTGCACCTAAAGCAGTTGTTTCGGTTGTTTCTGGTCTAATAACATTGACATCTAGTAAATTTGATTGAATTTGCATTAGTAGATTATTTGTACTTCCCCCTCCATCTACCTTTAAAGACTTGAAAGTAATGCCTGCATCTTTCTGCATCGCAGTGACGATCTCTTTTGTCCGCATTGCAATAGCTTCTAAAGTTGCTCTAGCAATGTGACCTTTTTCAGTCCCGCGTGTGATTCCAATAATTGAAGCTGTGGCATGAGGGTCCCAATATGGAGCTCCTAAACCAGCCATAGCTGTAATAAAAGTAACCCCACCATTATTTTCCACAGTTTCTGCCAAGGCTTCTATTTCTGAAGCGGAGGATATTATACCCAATTGATCACGTAACCACTGAACTGCAGCTCCAGAGATAAAGACACTTCCTTCTAGGGCATAATTCACTTTTCCATTAACTTGATAACCAATGGTAGTCAACATTTTATTTTTAGATTGAACCGGCTTTTCCCCAGTGTTCATAATGCAAAAACAGCCTGTTCCGTAGGTGTTTTTTACATCACCAGCATTAATACACATTTGACCAAATAAAGCTGCTTGCTGGTCTCCAGCAATTCCACTTATTGGGATAGAATTCTCAAAATACATCTTTGAGGTAGTTCCTACTTTTTCAGAACAGGATACAACTTTAGGTAAAAGTAATCTTGGAACATTCAAGGTGTCTAATAATTCCTGATCCCATTTTAGTGTATGGATATTGAATAGTAGAGTTCGACTTGCATTTGTAATATCAGTTACATGGACTTTTCCTTCCGTTAGTTTCCACACTAACCAACTATCTACAGTACCAAAAGCAAGTTCTCCTTTTTCTGCTTGTTTTCTGATTTCTGGATCATTATCAAGAATCCATTTAATTTTTGTCCCAGAGAAATAGGCATCGAGTAAAAGCCCAGTTTTCTGATAAAATAAATCTGCTTTTCCCTCTTTTTCTAAATTTTCACAGATAGAAGCTGTTCTTCTATCTTGCCAAACAATTGCTTTATGAACTGGAATTCCAGTTTTTCTGTTCCAAATAATTGTAGTTTCTCTTTGGTTGGTAATTCCCATTGAGTGGATTTGTCCTGAACTTATAGCATTATTTTTCAGAACTTCTTTAATAGCTAATAATTGAGTTTCCCATATCTCAATTGCGTCATGTTCAACCCAACCTTCATTAGGAAAGTGTTGAGTAAACTCATGTTGTGAAACACCAATTGACTGACCATTTCTATCAAAAATTATCGCTCTTGAGCTAGTTGTTCCAGCATCAATTGCAAGGATATATTTGTTCATAAAAGTAATTTATGAGATTCTTTTTAGGGATCAGGTGATTAAATTTCCATTCTCATCCCATTCAGCAATATCATTTCTTGTCATTGGATCAACAAAAGTATATTTCCAATCTCTGTCATATGAAAAACCGTGTTCCTTCATGATAT
>CAJWXO010000156.1 GCA_913049755.1 uncultured Cryomorphaceae bacterium | reverse complement strand
TAAAAAATTTAAAGCGTCCCTTAAATGTAACAGACTTAATTTTTGTTATTGCTCCTAGAATTAACGCCGCAGGAAGAATGGATCAAGGCTTAAATGCGGTAGAATTGTTAATGAGTAATAGTAATGAGTTGGCATTGCCGATAGCTCGTTCAATTGAATTTTTCAATACCGAACGTAAAACAACTGATGAGCGGATTACTAAGGAAGCCTTACAGCAGATTAAATTAAATCAAGAGACTCAAAATACTAGTTCGGTTGTCTTTCACCCCTCTTGGCACAAGGGAGTTATAGGAATTGTTGCTTCTCGACTTATAGAGCACTATTATCGACCAACTGTAGTGTTGACACAATCAGAAGATATAATATCAGGATCGGTTCGATCTGTTTCTGGTTTTGATGTATATAATGCTTTGGAAGCTTGTAAAGATTCAATTATTCAGTTTGGAGGGCATAAATATGCTGCTGGTTTAACTATAAAACCTGATCAGTTAGATGAATTTAAACTAGCCTTTGAAACTTACACAAAAGATCACATGCTTCCAGAACAAAGAGAGCCTTCTTTAACTTATGATTTGGATATAAGTTTTAGCGATTTAAACTTAAAGCTTTTACGTATACTTAATCAAATGTCTCCTTTTGGACCAAAAAATATGCGACCTATTTTTGTTACCCATCAATGCAAGGATGCAGGTGGAAGCCGTTCAGTTGGAAATGACAAAACTCATTTACATTTAGATATAATTGATTCAATGGGAAATCGTTTTTCAGGAATTGGTTTTGGTCTGGGCAACTATATTTCTGAAGTAAAAAAGAAAAACCCTTTTTCTGTTCTTTATTCTCTTGAAGAAAATCAATATAATGGTAATACAAATCTTCAGTTAAAAATCAAAAATATTAAATTTTAGAAAGTAATTTTGAAGTGGATGGGTCATGAGAGTAAGACTTTTTACCTTCTATGTCATCTAATATCTTATTCGCTAATTCTTTCCCTAATTCAACTCCCCATTGATCATAACTATGGATATTCCAAATAACACCTTGAACAAATATTTTATGTTCATATAGTGCAATCAATTTACCCAAAGAGCTAGGAGTAAGTTTATCTATAAGAATTGTATTCGTAGGTTTATTACCCTCAAATACTTTAAAAGGCATAAGTTTTTTTTTCTCTTCTGTGTCAATACTACTTGCATCAAGTTCTGTTTTGACTTGATCTTTAGTTTTCCCATTCATTAATGCCTCAGTTTGAGCAATAAAATTTGATAATAATTTATTTTGATGCTCAGAATTCCCTTTTAGAGATTTTTTAAAGCCAATAAAATCTGCTGGAACAAGTTTGGTCCCCTGATGTATCAATTGAAAAAAGGCGTGTTGTGCATTGGTCCCTGGTGCACCCCAAATAATTGTTCCAGTTTGGTAATTTAAGGACTTTCCGTTTCGTCCAATACTTTTCCCATTACTTTCCATTATACCTTGCTGTAAGTAGGCAGGTAGATTTCTAAGATATTGAGTATATGGAATTATCGCTTCGCTTTCTGCATCCCAAAAGTTATTGTACCAAATACTTAATAAAGCTAGAACTATCGGAATATTTTTTTCAAAAGGAGTTTTTCGAAAATGTAAATCCATTTTTCCAGCACCCTCTAATAGATCCCTAAAATGCTTGGGACCAACAGCTAGACATATAGTAAGTCCAACGGTACTCCATAATGAAAAGCGCCCTCCCACCCAGTCTTTCATTGAAAAAGTATTTTCTATAGCAATTCCAAAAGCTGTTGTTTTTTTAGTATTAGTAGATACTGCGATAAAATGCTTCGATATAGCATTCTTAGGAGCTTGATTCAAAAACCATGAACGTATACTATTGGCATTACTAATCGTTTCTTGAGTGGTGAATGTTTTCGAAACTATGACAAAGAGAGTTGTTTCAGGATTTAATCCCTTTAGAACCTCCGAATGATGATCTCCTTCCACATTGGAAACAAATCGAATATTTAAATGATTTTCATAATGCGCTAAAGCCTCCACTACCATTGCTGGACCTAGATCTGAACCTCCAATACCAATGTTAACTACATGTGTAATAGATTTCCCAGTATACCCTTTCCAATCTCCCGATATAACTTTATCACAAAAGGCATACATCTTTTCTTGAGTAGCTCTAAGTTCTGGGATAATATCTGACCCATCTACTAGTATAGGGGAATTATCAGGACTTCTTAAAGCAGAGTGTAATACAGCACGTTTTTCCGTATAATTTATTTTAGCTCCTGTAAATTGGGCTTCAATAGCATCCTTAAGTCCAGCTTCTTTTGCTAGTTCAAGTAAAAGATCAAATCCTTCACGGTCAATTCTATTTTTGGATATATCTATAATAAAATTTTCCCATTCTAACCAGGTATATTCAAGGCGATTAGTTTCATTTCTGAAATGTTCTAGGATGCTTGTAGCAGCAATTTTTTTTTGATGATCATCGAGTAATTTCCATGTCTGAAAATCTGATGATTGTTTATCATGAAGGATCTTTTGCATAAGAAGGGGGATTAGTATTGGCAATTTCAGCCTCAGGTTCATCATCAAAAGCGATGCAATCTAATTTAGTTTTGTATGGAACAATATGTTGAGCAAATTTAGCCTTTAAATCTTTAGATATTGGCTTTGCCTCTGGGAGTTTTTGTTTAAAGGGATCTACTTGTCTGCCATTTTTCCAAAAACGATAACAAACATGTGGGCCCGA
>CAJWXO010000155.1 GCA_913049755.1 uncultured Cryomorphaceae bacterium | reverse complement strand
GAAAACACTTGGATTGCTCCATCAGCATCCATACGTGACCAAGTGACGATTGGCAATAATGTAACCATCGGAATGTCGTCGTTAGTTACAAAGAGTATTCCGGATGATGAAGTTTGGATAGGAAGTCCTGCTAAAAAATTACGCTAAATAGTAAGTGAATATGAACGATAAAAAAGTGATATCAGAATTAATTATTAGTGATTCAACTTCACTAATGAATGCAATGCGCAAGATGGATGAAATCGGGCGAAAATTGCTTATTGTTGTTAAAGAATCACGTTTCCTTTCGCTGATTTCATTAGGAGATATTCAACGGGCAATTATCAAAAATATTGAGCTCAATTTGCCAGTTTCAGTCATCAGCCGCGAAATTAATGTTGTTGGAAACCCGGAAAACTCCATAGATGAAATCAGGCAAATGATGATCAGTATCAGAGCTGAATTTTTACCGATTATCGATCCAAAAGGTGATATTGTGGGAGTTTATTTTTGGAATGATTTCTTTGATACCCAATCCATTGTGAATAAAGTCCCACTTACTAATAAAGTGGTAATTATGGCTGGTGGTTTAGGTACAAGGGTTCAGCCATTTACCAATGTGATTCCAAAGCCGCTGCTTCCGGTAAACGGCAGGAGTTTTTTGGAAGAGATCATCTACCGGTTCGCATTCTACTCAATAAAGGATTTTTATATATCGGTAAACTACAAAGCTGATTTGATTAAATTCTATATGAATAGCTTGAATTTACCATTTAATATTAATTTCTTTTCAGAGGAAACTCCAAGAGGAACTATCGGTGGAGTTGCGAGTTTGAAAGGTCGTTTTGATGAGGCTTTTTTTGTATCCAACTGTGATATTTTGATTGATGCTGACTACAGTGAAATTGTAAAATACCATACAAGCAACAAGTTTGACATCACTTTGGTTGCCGCTGTGCTCACAAATAAATCAGAATATGGAACATTAACTACAGGAGAAATGGGAGAACTGATTTCACTGGAAGAAAAGCCGCATATCAACTATAAAATTAATACAGGAATGTACTTGATTGAACCCAGTTTAATAGATCTTGTTCCGGCTGAAGGGTTATTTCATGTAACCGACCTGATCGAGCTTGTTAAAAGTACGGGAGGAAGAGTAGGCGTTTTCCCGGTATCCGAACGCAGCTGGAGAGACTATGGAACGTTGAATGCCTTTATTAATCAGACGATCAAAAACTCATGAGATTACGTGTTCTATATATCGGAATCAATAGATCCTATGTGAATCCTACTACTGATAATATTCTGAACGGCATCGGTGAGCTTACAGACTGTTATCGTTATGGACCGGGCTATGTTTCCGAACAGTTATTGGAAGAAGGTGTAGAGGCGTTTGTTCAGCAAAAGGGTGGGGTTGATTTATTGCTTACAGATAGCATGATAATGGAGGTAGAGGATTTTGTTAATAATCCGTATCTTTTTGAGAATGAAACTATTTATTTCGAAAGGCGATTATACTACACATTTGCAAAGGATCTCAAGAAATATTTCGTAAACGCAAAGCAGAAAAAAATTTTTATCGCAAACTGGGATTTTTACATTGTGTCCGAAAAACAAGTTGAGTATTTGGTCAATGACCCAAATTTATTGGTAATATCTAATGTTGATAAGAATTCAAGTTTTTCTGTTGAAGAGGTAAACCGAATTGGGAATAAAATGATAGAAGATATCTTGAAGGAGTATCCCAACAGAAATAGTGTTTGGCACAATTTTGTGACCGATTATTCTCATAAAATTATCTCCCTGCCCAATACCGTAGGTCGTCATAATTTCGTTTATACACCTCTGTCCAATCGGAATTATCGTTACTGTGTACCTGGATTCCCCTATGCTGAGCGAATTTGCGCAAGAAAGTTATACAATAAGTCTGAAAGAATTCATCACTTGAGAATGGAATTCCTGTTTCTTATTGAAAAAATATCTCGTAAACTCCATATACCTAGACCTTACAATTGGGGACAGAAGCAAGTCGAAAGATTATTCTACAGGGCGAGTAATTCACGAATTTGCTTTACATCAGGAGCTGTCACCCGAACTCCGATTGCTAAGTATTTTGAAATTCCAGCGAGCGGTAGCGTTTTAGTATGTCAAAGGTTTGCGGGTTTTGAAAATCTCGGTTTTCAAAATGGGGTAAATTGCTTGGTTGCTGAAGACATTTTTGAGCTTGAATCAATAATTGAGAACTACAGTTTAGAAGAGTACCAAAGAATTGCTGATGCAGGTCGAAATCTTATATGGAGATTTCATTCGGATGTACCTCGAACTGCTCAATTATCAGCATGTCTTGAGCGCATATCTTTGGGCGAATTTAATGGTTCCTTTTGGAAAGATGGAGAATATATACTGAGATGAGCGTAAAAAAAAACATACTAGCGAACTACTCTGGAAATTTATTAATGTTATTAATAAATTTATTATTAGTGCCTTTGTATTTAAGTCATCTTAGTGTTGAAGAATATGGGCTTATAACTTTTTTTAGCACCATATTCACTGCTTTTGTAATATTAGATATGGGTTTAGGTTTGACTATAAATAAAGAAGTCGCTAATTCAGTAGCCAAAGTCGATTCTTTAAACGTAACCGGAGACATAATAAGATCTTTTGAATTAGTATACTGGGCGATGGCTATATTAATTGGTTTAGTGCTTTCTGTTTTTGCTGAATGGATTTCTGTTTCCTGGTTAAACGTAGAACATATAAATAGTAGCGAGTTAA
>CAJWXO010000154.1 GCA_913049755.1 uncultured Cryomorphaceae bacterium | reverse complement strand
GAAGTTGATGTTCACTCAGCAAAAACATTAGAACAAACATGGAGTGATCACAACCCTATCATTGTTGAAATTAGCCCGTTTCAATAGAACTATTAATCTAATAACTTTCTGGTGCGGCGCAAATCCAGCCAGTTCATAGGATGAGTAGGTAATCCTCTCCATTCTTTTCTAAGAACACGGATACTTTCATCATAAATCAATGGTATTAGTCGGGACTCGTCATGGAGCTGCTTATCTGCCAACTGAAATGAATTAATCCTAATTGAATCTGAGATAGCAAATTTGCCGGAACCAACTAGAGAGTCAAAAATATCGTTTTTAAACTGAGATGAATTCGGGCCATTAGGTGCTGATCTTTTACTTTCATAAAGCATTAAGTAGTTCTCGGCATCAGGATAATCAGCTATCCAACTAGCCCTATAAACAGGAAGTCTTCCACTCGATTTATCATCCCTAAATGACGCCGCAGGCATAACGTTTACCTGAACCGGGATTCCTATATTACCCCATGCATTCTGCAAGTATTCACATAAATCGCGATAACCTGAAGTTGTAGATAAAATTATAGGATCCAATATAGAGTCATTTAACCCAGTGGTTAAACCTGCCTGGTTTAATAAACTAATAGCTGTGTCAAAATCATACTGAAAAGGTTTAAGCCAGTCAGACTCTTTTCTATGCCCCATCAAACCAATAGGAATAACTCCTCCATATGCAGCTTTACCTATTCCGTTTTTTAAATAACGAATCATACTATTTCGATCAATAGATAAATTTAATGCTCTCCTAACTCTTGAATCAGCCAAATAAGAAGGGCTTGGGTTTGTACTCCGAATTCCAATAAATTCCGTATTCAAAAACGGTGCGCGATAGAGCTTATAATCTTTAACCCAACGCTCTTTAAGTTCACCATTTTTTGTGAATAGTTGATCCTTGTAAGATGCATCTATTCCTGTTAAAAAATCTAAATTACCTTTTATAAACTCTAAAAATGCTGCTTGCCTATCCGGAATGAATCTAATTGACACGGCCTCTAGATAAGGAAGCGAAATACCCGAATCATCAAATTGATAAAAGAAATTATTTCGACGTAAAACAAGCTTATCACTGCGTCTCCAGTTTTTAAAATAAAATGGTCCCGTACCAACTGGATTTGAAGAAAATTCTTTTCCATAATATTCAATAGCTTCAAACGGAACAATTCCGCAGTAAGGCATACTGACCTTTGAAAGAAAAGAGGGGTCAGCGGAATTTAATGTCACAGTTACATGAAAAAGTCCATTAGATTCTATATTCTTAACATTCTCAAGAACCCAAGAGCCAGGTGAGCCTGTCATTGGGTTAATTAATCGTTCAAATGAATAAACAACGTCATTTGCTGTTAAGAGTCTTTTTTCTCCATTGAAGCATGGGGAATCATGAAAAACAACATCTGATCTTAAAAAAAAATTATAAACTAAAGCGCGCTCATCTACTTCCCACGAAAGAGCAAGGTTTGGCAATATTTGAAGTGAAGAATCTGTATCCACTAGAGTACTGAATATTTGCTTAGTTATCCAATTGCTCGCTTGATCTCTTGAAAATGCTGGGTCTAGAGATGAAATACCCCCTGCCTCGTTATAGCGAAAAACATCCCCAATTATTTTATTTCTTGGATTACCACATGAAACAAAAATGATTGATGAAATAACTAAAGAAAAAAAAACCTCCTTAAACATAATATCAAAGATAGCCGATCAAAAGTCCTAAATTTGCCAGATGCATCTCAACGGAAAAACAGTAGCCTTCCATACTCTCGGTTGCAAGCTGAACTTTGCTGAAACTAGTACGATTGCTCGAGACCTTAATAATGCGGGAATGCTAACTATACAGCTAAGACAAGGAGCTGATTTAGTTATAATTAATACCTGCTCAGTTACTGAAAAAGCTGATATAGAATGTCGATCAATTGTAAGGAAATCCTTAAGAGCAAATCCAGATTCATTTATTGTTGTCACTGGTTGTTATGCCCAACTTAGACCAAGTGAGATAGCAGATCTAGATGGAGTTGATATCGTACTTGGAGCTGCTGAAAAATTACACCTAAGAAGATTCCTCAATGATCTAGAAAAATTTCCAGAAACAGAGATTCATAGTTGTGAAATTAGCGATGTTGAAGCTTATGAATCCGCCTACAGCCATGGAGACCGTACTCGTGCATTTTTAAAAGTTCAGGATGGTTGTGACTATAAATGTACCTACTGCACGATACCAATGGCGAGGGGTGTGAGCAGGTCAGCATCTCTTAATCAAATTGTTTCTCAAGCAGGAAATCTTGTCAAAAAAGGAGTTCAAGAAATAGTTTTAACTGGAGTCAATATTGGAGATTATGGTAAAGGAGAATTTGGCAAGAAGAAGCACCAACATCATTTTATCGATCTGCTATTAGCACTAGATAAAATTGAGAACCTAGACCGAATTCGAATATCATCAATAGAGCCTAATTTACTAACAAATGAAATTATTGATTTCATTTCAACAAGTGAAAAATTTGTTCCTCATCTCCATATCCCTTTGCAAAGCGGAAATAATGAAGTTTTAGGAAAAATGAAAAGGCGTTATAAACGGGAACTTTATTTGGAGCGTGTCAATAGAATTAAAAAAGTAATGCCTGATGCCTGCATTGGAGTAGATATGATTGTTGGCTTCCCCGGAGAATCAGAAGAGCACTTTTTAGACTCGTATAATTTTTTGATGAATTTACCCATAAGTTACTTACATGTCTTT
>CAJWXO010000153.1 GCA_913049755.1 uncultured Cryomorphaceae bacterium | reverse complement strand
TAAAACGTTCTCAGTCCCAAGTACATTTGTTTTAACTGCCTCAAGAGGATAAAACTCACAAGAGGGTACTTGTTTTAATGCGGCTGCATGAAAGATATAGTTTACTCCACGAGTAGCATTTAAAACTGATTGATAATCTCTTACATCACCAATAAAAAACTTTAACTTCGTATTTCCATATTTTTTACGCATATCATCTTGCTTTTTTTCATCTCGGCTAAAAATCCGTATTTCAGTAAATTCAGATTCTAGGAACCGTTTCAAAACAGCATTACCAAAGGAGCCTGTACCTCCTGTTATTAAAACAACTTTATTTTTGAAAATTGACATAACTTATCCTATGGTTTTAAAAAATTTAATATATTCAGACTTCAGATCACAAGAGTTAAGGTGACTATTGATATAGTTAATTACAGACTGAGAAAGCTCAGAAAATCTTGGAGGATCCATATGAAAAAGAGCGTCTAGCACCACCCCATACTCCTTATGATTATCTAAATTAATATCCCAACCAGCATTTTTTTCTTGCAAATTAACCCATGGTGTTTGATCGCTTATTATTGGCACCAGGCCGGCTTGCATAGCCTCCACAATGACATGACCGTAATTTTCAGACAAGGTAGGAAACAAAAATACATGATATTGCCGCATAGTCTCTGTGACATTATTTCCTTGCAAGCTTCCGTTGTAGTTCACAGTAATATTGGAAGGTAAATTTTTAATTATTTCTCGGCATTTTGTCCAATAATTCTGGTCTTCTAGAGGGCCATAAATATCAAAAGTAATAATCTGAGTAGTATTGCCAAGGACATTAAGAGCAAAATGTAAATTCTTTTTGGTACAAATACGTGATATAAAAACAACTTTTAATTCACTCTTTTCTTTAGTAATGGCAGTGGATACATAACGCCTAGAAACATTTGGGATTTCCCTAATCTCACTTTTATCAATACTAAAAATGTTTGCTAAACTTCCAGTCTCGATCGAATCCGTGGAGTGAAAGATAAGGTTTTTATGCAGCTGAGCGGTCTTAAAAAGAGAAAGGTACAAATTTTTTTTTCGCTTTTTTATACCTAATGAATTATGAAGCAACTCTCCTCGAGGAGAGACTAAGAGCGGCTTACGCCATAAAAAAATATTCAAGAAAAGGACAATTCGTGTTGTTCTGCTGAAAAAACTATTTAGATAAATAAAATCAGGCTTGAAGCTTCTCATTGCTCGCCAAAACGCCAGGCCTCCATATGATGAGAGATATAGAACTTTATGTTTATTAACATGCGTAACCGCATCGCTTACTATATTTTCGTATGGAGTTTTTTCTCCAAAATCATGATTTCTAGTGCAAACTAAAATTTCATATTCATCTTCTATTAAAGCAACTAGATTTGATATAGATACTACCGGCCCTCCTCCCTTGAATCCTGGAATATAGGCATCAGCGAAAATAAGAATTTTTTTCATATTAGGCAATTATACTTCATTCGATTTATTGAAGGATACTCTCATGAATATCAACATATAAGCTAACGCTAAGATAAAGATCTCATGAATAATGCCGCTAAACAACCAAAATGGATCTGGCTCTAAGTTAGCGAATTTTATAAAAAGAGCTCCAAATAGCGTCACTCCATATATTGATAGCTGACAATTAACAAAGGTGAAGCGATCTATAACACCGTGAAAAAAACCTAAGGCAAACATAAGGATGACAATACCCATAATTCCTCCCTCCATATAAGCCCATCCAACACTAGTTGGGGTAGTACTATTATAAATAGGTGCGATGTAATCGACGTTGAACTGCGCAGAATAGTTGTTGAGTGGTTTTGCTGGCAAAATTACTCGAGGAATAAAGGCCAATGGTAAAAATGGATAACGTTCCCAACCCCTATAATCTATCTCAGCTGGTGTTTGAGCTACAACTGAGTTGAAGTACCTAAACAATGAAACTCTGGACCAAATTACATCTATTTGCTTAATAACAAATGCCTCACCTCCCATTGATTCAGAAACCAGCGTAGCTCCCTTCCCCAAACTGTCGACAGTATTGACAGCAGCAGAAAAAATAGAATCGGATTGCGTATCGTTAACCATAATTGCACGGTAAAAGGGACTTATTACCCAAAACGAAATAAACAAAGCAAGGACTATTAAATATGTTCTTGGTCGCACCAATACTTTTTTCTGCTTTACGCCAACAAGCACTGCTGGAATTATTACCATCAATATCACATGGAGCAATTGCGCTTTCATACCACTCATTACGGCTATAAATGAGAGGACACACACGAAAGAAATTAAAGCCCGCTTAATAAGTCTGTTTAACTTGGCCCCAGAAAACCAATAATAGAATCCAACTGAACCTGCTATTATCCCAACCTGTTCGATATATTTGAATAAAGTATAGAAAACCCCAACACCCTGGCTACCTGGTTCAGAGCCAAAGTCATCTCCAGTGACTCCAAATTGACCAGATGCAACCATGTACCCTTTTATTAATAACGTTATCCCAACTGATACAAGTATCCCAGCCTTAATTCGAAACCCAAATTCAGGTGTTGATATTCTAACGGGCATAGCCCTTGCAACATTCGCAACCAAAGGCGAAATGGAACCCAACCGAAACACAAATGCAGCGAGACAAACAAATCCGAAAGTTTTTAAAGCTGAATTTGGATACCTAAGCGACTCATGATCAAGGTCATGAAAAAACGTTACGTAATACAATGATCCAAAACCGAGATAGATATAAATTAAAATCGACATGAAATTAGTTAGGTTAAACCAATAACCATGCTTTAAATAAAAC
>CAJWXO010000152.1 GCA_913049755.1 uncultured Cryomorphaceae bacterium | reverse complement strand
GCACCAAAACCTAAATTGTTAAAATCGATTTTTGAGAGATTTGATTTTTCTGTAATTGTAATTTTCATACTCGTCTGTAGAAGGGTTCGGGGAGGTCAAATTCAAGCTGCGAATGTACAAAGGAAAGGGTGTACCTTTAAAAAAAGTAACAACTTATGAATTTTTGTAAATTATTCTCTCTAGCTATTACAGCTTTTTTTATCTCATGTTCATCAGTTGAGGTGACTGAGGTTACATCGGTAAATTATGATTATTTTGGAGATACAATTGATGTTGCCAAAACCACAAAATTGAGTGATATTTTGATCCAGATGGAATCTGGCGCAGATTCTGTAGTTGCAATCTTCTCAGCACCTATTACTTCAATATGTCAGAAAAAAGGATGTTGGATGGAATTAGACATAGGTAATGGTGAAAATGCTCTTGTTCGTTTCGAAGATTATGGATTCTTTGTTCCCATGAATGCTGTTGGCGAACTTGCGATTTTAGAGGGAGCTATGAAGATTGATACCCTGAGCGTTGAATGGCTCAAGCATCAGGCATCAGATGCGGGTAAATCGGACTCATTAATTGCGTCAATAACAGATTTTGAGGTCTCTTATTCAATTTTAGCCTCAGGTGTTGCTTTGAAGCAAAAAGATGAGAATGAGGATCCAGTGGTTTTAGAAGAATAAGATGGCTATCAGTCTAAATAAAAATATCTTTTATTTCGTTTATTTAAGTTTTTGTGCTTGTTTGCTTTCATGTAATAACCGCAATGCAGACCCTAGCTTAACAAAAAAAAGCCACCAAGACTTGTATGAGCCAAGTGAGTTGGCCAGTACCATGAGGGATATGGCTTTAGATATGGAGGGATTGAAACTTAAGGTTAATACGGGTAGTCTCACTATTGAGGTCATAGATAAATTAATTAGTTCTCATTCAACTATGTCTTCTGATGAGCCAACTGAGATAAAAGAAATTCAACCTTCTTTCCAATTATTTAGTAATATTTATATCGAACAGCTTGAGGAGTTAAAAAAAAATATTCTGAAGCAAGGAGAAATTTCCGAACAAATTTTATTATTTAATTCAGCTTTGACCACTTGTGTTTCATGTCACAGAGAGCATTGTCCTGGGCCCATATCTAGAATTGAAAAAATAAAGATCTGACTGGTTATTAGATGAAACTCAGAACACTAAGGGTTTACGGTTTCCTGATGAATTATTCTGGTCAGGTTTTAATTGCAGTTGAGAGATATAATGCTATTCCAATGGTTAAATTCCCGGGAGGAGGAGTTGATTGGGGTGAGGGGCATAGGGATGCTCTTATCCGTGAATTTAAAGAGGAGTTAGATCTTTCCGTAAAAGTTAAGAATAACATTTATTTCAATGACTTCGCTGTAGAATCAGTAATAGATTCTAAATTTCAGGTCCAATCTTTTTTTTATATTGTCGAAGCTCTTGGCTCTTTAGAATTCCAAACGCATACATCAATAGAATTTCCTGAAACAGATGGAGAGAGATTTGTATGGTGCAATATTGAGGAACTTGATGAGAATATGTTCACTTTTAAAATAGAAAAACAAGCTGCAATAGCGTTCAAAAAATATATAAAAAATATTGAAGATTTGAATTATTTAGGTGGGGAAATCCAAGACCCTTGAATTTTAGAAATAGGATTCCAGTCTCCTTTAACTCGAGCAACAGTATTTAAAAACTCTCCGTATTTTATTTTTTTCGCATCTTTTAAAGAAACATTTAACCATTCAGAAGAGGCATCTTCACGAACATAGATATGCATTCGGTTGAAAAGGTTTATATCAAGCTTAGCGCTAATGTCATTTAAATAATGCATTCTACTGTCAATAGAGCAACCGCTTGCTTCTTTTGATGATTCATCTGCACAGAGGCCGATAAGTCTACTTTCAATAGTTTTAAATCCTGCTTTTATCGGATGGCCATGAGCTTTCCAACTTGCACAAAGTTCATTTAACGCGCTATATAAATATTTTTTTTCATCTTTTGACCAAGGCCTTTGGGCACAGAAGCACCAAAATCTGGATTCTGATGGGATATCATCCCAGTTATTGACCTTAGAGATCATCAGCTTGAGCAATGGCTTCAGCTATATCCAGAACCTGAACTTTATCCTCTTGGTTAAAATGTTTTACTCCGTCAGAGATCATAGTATTACAGAAAGGGCATCCTGTGGCTATGATTTGGGGATTTGAAGCTAATGCTTCTTTTGAGCGTTCGAGGTTTATATCTATTCCTCCTTTTTCCGGCTCTTTGAACATTTGAGATCCTCCTGCTCCGCAACAAAGTCCTTTCTGTTTACAGCGCTTCATTTCTATCAATTCAGATTCCAAGGCTGATAGTACTTTTCTTGGGGCTTCATATTCTCCATTTATTCGGCCTAAGTAGCATGGGTCATGGAAAACAACACGCTTTCCCTTAAAGGCACCGCCTTCTACTTTTAATTTACCTTCCTCTAAAAGGGTTTTTAGGAATTGAGTGTGGTGAAATACCTCATACTTCCCTCCGAGTTCTGGATATTCATTCTTTAAAGTGTTAAAGCAGTGAGGGCAAGTAGTTACGATGCGCTGCACATTATAAGAATTTAGAGTTTCAATATTTGCTAGTGCTTGCATTTGATATAGAAATTCATTTCCTGCTCTTCTTGCAGGGTCTCCAGAACAACTTTCTTCAGCGCCCAAAACAGCAAACTTAATTTCTGCACGAATGAGAAGACGGGCAAACGCTTTAGTTATTTTTTTTGCTCGATCATCGAAGCTTCCAGCACAACCAACCCAGAACAAAACATCCG
>CAJWXO010000151.1 GCA_913049755.1 uncultured Cryomorphaceae bacterium | reverse complement strand
CGATATGCTTGCAATCTTTGCACCTGAAGAGAGGCTAGCATTTAGTAAATCAACTTTAAAAGAATCAATTTCTTGGTACCTTTGCTCGGGTCTTACAGACAAGGCTTTCATTAGTGCTGCTTCAAGATCTTCATTCCATCCGCTAACTTTCTTAAATTCGGAAGGTTTTTTTAACGTATCGTTTAGCAGGCGATCAACTGAATTAAGAGCTGGTGGTTGGCCAGTAACTAATCGGTAAAAAGTTGCTCCAACAGAATAGATGTCTGTCCATGGGCCCTGGCTACTACCCTGTTGAAACTGTTCAATAGGAGCATATGATTTTTTTAAAATTTGAGTGAATTCATTGTCACCACCGTCTTGAGTGACACGTGCAGAGCCAAAGTCAAGAATTTTGACGGAGCCTTTGGTGGTGATATAAATATTGTCAGGGGTAAGATCTCTATGAATAAGTTTTTGAGCATGACAAGCACCTAAGCCTTCAAGTACTTCTAGGATAATTTCAATGGAATCTTTTACAGGTAATGACTTGGCGCCCTGAAGAATCTCCTTAACAGTTCTTCCCTCTATGTACTCCATGACCATGTATGCTGTTTTCTTAGTTCGCATATACGACAAAACAGAAACAATATTTTTATGGCCCTGGAACTTAGCCAATGATTTAGCCTCATCTGTAAATTTTCTTAAACCATCATTGAATTCGCTTAAATTTTGAGCGATAACATCGAGTGTTTTTTGATTGCGTTGGACAATAGCTTTTGGATAGTGTTCTTTTAGTGCAACTATTTGACCTAAAATTTCATCATAACTAACGTAAGTAATTCCAAATCCACCTTGCCCCAAGACTCTTCCAATAAAGTATCTATCATCAAGAACAGTTCCAGGCGTTAAAGCAGATGGATTATTGGGGATCTTGGTATTATCAAAGCTGCATTTAGGGCATTTAACAACTTTTGCAGTGACATCCAAGCAGTTATAACATCTAGTTGACATGAAAGTTTATAAGTAAATTCAATTACATCAGAACATGATTGCTAGCAAAAGTAAAAAAACATAGCTCAATGAAAATCAGTCGTTCTTTTCTAGCTTTAAAGCAAATTATGTGAAATTATGAGTCTATGTTTTATAAATTTCTGATTTCTGCTGCTATTATTTTGCCAAGCTCAATTCATGCTATTGATTATAGTGCTCTGAAACACAATTCCATTCTTTCGTTCAGCCAAGCAAAATCGTCAAGTATTGAGATTCAATATGATCAAATGGGTAAAGGTAAAAACGAAAAAATTCAGTTATTTATTAATAATACCTTGTTCTCAGAACTCACCAATAAACAAAAATTCATTATTAGCGTTCTCCCTGGTAGTTATACCTTAGATGTTCGCAAAGGCAGTAATGTATTAGAAAAAACGTTTAAAAAAACTTCCGGGGGTCAAAAACTTTCTTGGCTTATACCTCACAATAAGGCTGCGAAAGAGAAGGCTGATGTTGTTATAAGTTTTTAGAGCCTACTTAACATCAATTGATCTTCTTGCTCTCAATTAAAGCGATAGCTTACAAAAACTCAGTCAGTTATGGGATATTGGTTAATAATGAACTTTTGATATATGCTATCTGAATGTTCAATTTATTTTAATAAGGGGTAAAAAAATGAATAAACACTTAGGCTTAACTCTAGCATTTCTTTTTGTTGCGAATCCAATTTTTGCACAAGATGCAAATCCAATTAAATGGGGTATCTCACTCGGAACTGGCTCAACCACATACGAGACTATTATCATCGTAGATGAAGATGATGGTAATCAGAGATTGAGAACGGATGAGGTAGATTTTTCATCTATGTTATTAGGGTTTGATGCTCGTTCTGGCAAGCATCAAGTATCATTTGCAACCAATACAGCTGACGAAGAGTCGATGTCAATTTCAGGAAGTTATTATGATAGGTATGGGGGTCCGTCTAGAACGGCTGATTTTGATGATCAGTCTTTTACCTATACTTACTCATTGACTGATAAATGGAGATTTAGTTTAGGCTATAACACGCTAACAATGGATAAAGGTTGGGGTAATTCATACGATAGAACTTCTACCTTAGTTATAGGCACAACCGATACTTGGACAGTAACAGATATATTCTCATCGAGCACAGAAAGATCTGGCGCGACTGCCGTAATTAGTTATGTTCAGCCTTTCGGGGAATCTGGAAAATGGATAGCAGTTGGACGTCTTGGCTTCACGGCTCAGGACTACGAGGAATCAGGAACCGGAACAATAAGAGTTTCTGGAGTTTCTGCAGCATCTGAATCTTGCTGGAATGGAACAACATGTCAGGGAGTTGCGTTAAAAACAAATGGGGATGGATTTGACTATACCGATACATTAACAGGTGACAATACCTCTGCTATTTTTGGCATTAGTCTAATTTACATATTGGACAATCCTAGGCATACCCTAAATTTCGACTTCACAACTAGGGACAATGACTATGGTGTCTTATCAGGCAATCAGAATCAAACCGCAATTGGCGGATATTTTTCTGGTGATGCAGGAAGATCTGATTCCTTCGATCTTGATACTGCTGATCGGCAGGTTGATGAAACTATTTGGGCTGTTTCTGTTAAATGGAGATATGGTCTAAATTAAGAAATTAGAAAACAATCTTAAAAACCCCTCTTCTTAGAGGGGTTTTTTTTACCAATCGCAAACTTCTTTTAAAACTTTTGGGTTAACTCCCTCGTATTCATAATCATTGGTTGTTAATTTACCAACAACTTCACCGTCCTTGAGAAGCACAGGTGGCTCAGAAGCAGAATCATTCA
>CAJWXO010000150.1 GCA_913049755.1 uncultured Cryomorphaceae bacterium | reverse complement strand
AATTTATTGATGCATTTGAAATAGGTATGAAAAACGTATTAAATGATAATACATTGATTGCTAACTTCTCTGCTTTTTATTATGACTATCAAGGACTTCAAGTTTCTAAAATTATAGCTAGAACTTCAGTTAATGAAAATATTGATGCAGAAATGACTGGCCTTGAGGCTGAACTTGCTTGGTCGCCCTCTCAAGTACCTGGCTTAAAAATTGATGCTCAGTTTTCATTTCTTGATACAGAAGTTGCAAATGGAACAACATCACTTAATCCTCATGATCTAACTGGTAGGGGTCTTGGTGATACGCAAGGCTGGGTATTAAAAGATATTGGTACTGGTTCTACATGTGGATTTACTAAACAGCAGTTATTGGCTGGTATTGGTGGAGGTGTTCTTAATGCTAACCCTGCAGCTGGTGCCCTAGATGTATATCTTTTACCAAAAACTTTATCAGTTAATAATTTTGATTCAGCCGATCCTTCTGGATTAATGGATCCATTAGCTCAAATTTTTGGAATGGGTGCACTACCAACACTTGGTAATTGTAATGCCATGGCTACAAAATTAACTGCAGCTGGTTTAGGTGGATTCTATGAAGTAGAATATGATTTAGGTGGAAATGAATTGACAAATGCTCCTAAGGCAACTGCTCACATTGGTATAGAATATACTGCAGATTTTACAGATTCAAATCTACAAGTTATATCTCGTTTAGATTACTACTGGCAGGATTCAATGTGGACTCGTCTTTATAACAGTACTAGAGATGGTATAGATTCTTGGGATGTTATTAACGCTCAAGTTATTTTAAAACCAACAAACTCTGATTTTTATGCAAGACTTTGGGTTCAAAATCTAGCTGATGATGATAATCAAACTGGTGCATATTTTACTGATCCATCTTCAGGTCAATTTAGAAATGATTTCTATATGGAACCAAGAATGTTTGGTATTTCACTCGGTGCTAAGTTCTAAACTAAGATCAATAGAAAAATTGAGCGCGGTAGAAATATCGCGCTTTTTTTTGCTTAATTTTTTGATGTAATGGAAAGAAAAACGGTTTCGAGAGAAGCTCCTGAAACTGAAAAATCATTTACCAGGATACCAGAATCTTCGACTTTCCTTAAGATATCTCTAGAAGTTTCATTTTTTGGGTTATAGCCAATTAAAATATTTTGATCTTTATCAATTACAGCGCCCATTTCTTTTAAAGAAGAATTAAGATCTTTAGATGAGTCTGAAGTTTTAATTATTATGGTTTTGGAATCTGCATCGTTTAGAATTTCTTTAGTCGGGGCACATCTAACAATCTGGCCATTATCCACAATTGCAATTGTATCACAAAGTTCTTCGGCTTCTTCTAGATAATGAGTTGTAAGAATGATAGTTGTCCCATGCTCGTTAAGTTTTCTAATATACGTCCATAATTGTTGGCGGAGTTCAATATCTACTCCTGCAGTAGGCTCATCTAAAATTAATATAGGTGGTCTGTGAACCATTGATTTTGCTACTAAAAGTCTTCTTTTCATACCACCTGAAAGTGTCCGAGTATAAGAATCAGCCTTATCCTCAAGATCAAGGGTTTTCAAAAGAAAATCAACGTTACGATCCTTTGGAAGCACTCCATACATTCCAGCTTGTTGATGTAAAGTTTCTCTTGGTGAAAAAAAAGGATCGACATATATTTCTTGAGGAACAACACCAAGTGATGCGCGAACAGATCTTGGGTTTTTATCAAGATCAAATCCCCAAACTATAGCCTTACCATTCGTTTTAAGTGTGAGCCCTGCAAGAATATTAATAAATGTTGATTTTCCAGCACCATTTGGGCCTAAAAGACCAAACATAGACCCTCTTGGAATTTTTAAATCAATAGAATCTAAGGCTAGTAAATCTTTTGCCCCACCAATACCCTTATATTTTTTTGATAGCCCTTTAATTTCTATCGCATTGTCTGGAAGATTTTTATTTTTCATATCTCTCTATGTATTTTATATAGTAGTGTAATTGAATCTTTCATCTACTTAAACTAAGTGCAATAGTAAAAATATAAAAGAAATGGATAATAATCAAAAGCATATATATTTAGTAGATGGATCTACTTATATTTTTAGAGCCTATCATGCTCTTCCTCCATTAACGCGTAAGTCGGACGGATTTCCAGTAGGTGCGATTTCTGGATACTGTAATATGCTTGATAAGCTTATAAGAGAAGAGAAGCTAAAAAATAATTTAACTCACTTATTGGTAATATTTGATGCATCTGGAAAAACATTTCGTAATGATATCTACTCTGAATATAAAGCTAATAGATCAAGTCCGCCTGAAGATCTTATTCCTCAATTTCCATTAATTAGGGAGGCAACAGATGCCTTTAATGTTCCTCATGTGGAATTAATGGGCTATGAGGCTGATGATCTAATAGCAAGTTATACTAGATCAGCTCTCTCAAAAGGAATGCGTGTAACTATTGTTTCATCAGATAAGGATCTAATGCAACTAGTAAGAGATGGAGCTTGCATGCTAGATACAATGAAAAATAAGACAATCAATGATAATGAAGTATTTGAAAAATTTGGTGTTAAGCCTGATCGCGTTATAGATGTCCAATCTTTAGCGGGAGATTCTATAGATAATGTACCAGGTGTTCCAGGTATAGGCATTAAGACAGCCGCGCTATTAATCAATGAATATGGAGACCTTGATAATCTAATAGAAAATGCTTCAAATATTAAACAAAATAAGAGAAGAGAGAGTATTATAGAATTTTCTGAACAAGCTAGAATAAGTAGGGAGTTAGTTACATTAAAAGACGATATTGATTTGCCAATGTCACTTGATGATATTCAAA
>CAJWXO010000149.1 GCA_913049755.1 uncultured Cryomorphaceae bacterium | reverse complement strand
TTGGGTCCGTAAAAGAATAATAAACAGAATCAAACTCCGGTTCATAAGCATTTTGAGAGAAAGTGTAGGGGTAACCGGTACAAATGATAGATTTAGGCTTTTCGGAAAACTGTGGTGAGCTGTCATAGCAAGTGCTCATCGTGATAGGGGTTCCTGCTCCCGGAGGAGCATATGGATACATAACCGCACGAAGCCAAATTCCAGAACCAGAGCCATAATTTGTCAAAGAACTAGTTGGCCTGCAGCAGTTACTCCATGAAAAGACCCATCCTGCAGCAGGGGGAGTTCCATTTAGATTGATCCATCCCGATTCGAAAACATGTTCTTCCATTCGTCCTTCACCTGAGGGTGTTGTACAAGCCAGTTGACCACTATAGCAAGTTGGGGAAACATTCGTGCCTGCGCCAACACGCGTGCATGTCACAGATCCAGCAGGAGAGTTTGATGTCAAAACAAGAATCTGCTGACTGAAGCTTATTCCTCCACATTCACGATAAATAATTGCTCTAAACTTGACTTTTCCGGTATTTGCACCTGAGGTTGCACATTGCCACGTGATTTCACCACCCATCAAATGTGAAGCTGATAAATTATTTCCTAGCAGAAGTATAAAAATGATGGTGAAAAATTTTCTCATTTGATTGTCTTTAGTTGATTCGAACGCTTTTGATGCTTCCAGATAACTCACGGGTGATTCCCGTAATACTATCTAAAAAGGTTACTGATGGGATATTGATAATAACCTCATTACCAAATTCTAGTTCCCCGCCTGCTGAAGTCGTTGCAGTCCCCAAATTCCTGATATTGACTTCAATTTCTCCCTGCACCGGAAATGGTTGCAATGGAATGGTGAACGTTGCCATTTGTTTTCCAGTAGTCGGATTGTCTATGCCTAATTGTCCATAAATAGAAGGACCCTTTATATGATTTTCTGAATTTTCTTCACCACCAAAATTGATAGAAATAGCATTATTGACAAAGTTTGCTCGTGAACCCTCAGTTGAATTCCAAAATGTGTTTAAGTTACTGGAGTCGTTTTTAAACTTACCGCTGTATTTAAAATCTTCAAGACCAAGTTTTAAATCAATTTCCCATTTTGCGGTTGAGTTTGTTCCGGAAGAGCTGCATCCAACAATTGTTATGACCAAACATGCTGCCAATATTGATTTAAAAAAATTATTCATTTATATAAATGTTTAAAGGTTTACGAATCAGTTTGTAAATATATTCTGTAAAAGAATGGTCTCACTTGGTAGTACGGAATTTAAATCTGTTGAATCTATTGTGCCATCAGCATTTAGATCGTAACTACTTAAACTTTGGTAGAAATCAGGAACAGTGATGCTAAAAATATCTTCAAAATTATTTTTCCAATTACCATCTGTTGGGTTGGGAAGCCAGAAGTCCTTAAATATCATTCTGAAGGCTTCTTCTTCAGAGTGGTTTAGTTTTTGAAGTTCTTTTGACAGGGCAAGTAACATGAAAACAGAAGATGAATAGTTTCGGTCTTTATCTGATGATGCAGCATAGGTCTCATAAATACTCGGGTTATTTACAACTGCAATATTGATATCATTAACATCCCACTTAAAATAATTATAATTATAGTACTGCTGAATATACATTGACTCTATTGTTGTTGCACCGCCCTCTGACATCCATTTCAGCTCAATATCATGATCGTAAAAAGTTTTTGAAAGTGACATTTGATAGACATGGAAATATTCATGGGCAATGACGGAATATCTATGCATTTGGTTGTTGTCAAATTCTGCAGCAGGAATTTCTAAGACCATATATTTGCCATTGATAGCTCTGCTATTTCCAGAAATCATCGCACCACCATCATCTCCAATTTGACTTTGGTAAGGCTTATCAGCGGTGCTATTCCACGCGTAAATATCCATTTCATACGAATAGTCTGTAGGTAATATTTTGATTTTATCATCTAGATTATTCATGATTGTATAAAATTCTGATTCCCATTCGCTTGGTAAGCTTGAATGAATGTTATAGTTAAAAGTAAAATCTGTTGGAATTACGATTTCTTTACCACACGAGAATAGAATTACAAGTGCTAAAAGTGAGATTGTTTTTTTCATAATTATTTTTCTTTTTTATAGTAACTCTTGTTCTGCTAATCTTCTATCTCGCGCTTTTTTACTTTTATAAAGATCTAACAAAGGTTTATTTAAATCTCTAATTTTCTTTATTTCTATAGAATCTGAATCAGATGGTATCCAATGAATTTTCCCTGAATCAAAATCTGAACTATATCCACCTCTAAAATCAACACTCCAGATTGACTTGTCGCTGCTTTCATAGAACAGCTTCTTAGTTTCCTCGTAAAAAAAATCGTTCTGATAACTTTGACCTATTGAAAAGGTATCAACTTTGTTCACTAAATACCAGTATCCGCACATATGACATTCTACCGAGGGTACGAGGCATGTATCGCACAAGGGGAATTCAATATCTGCTTTAAACCATTCTTCTTGAATTGGCTTTATCGAATCTTGAAAGGTATAAGTGAGTATTCCGTTGGTCCATTGGGTTCCATCATGCTTTGTTAAAAATTCAGTTTTTCCTTCTGAATCTATCTGGGCATTGCTATGAAATGATAGTCCAATAAATATTGAAAAAGAAAATATAATTGAACGTCTCATAATACGAAGGTAGTTAACCATGGGATTTGGATTTACCTAATAGTTAAATCGACATCCTAGTGTAACTTGACCCAATCATACAACTTCTAATTTCATGAAAGAAGCAACAATAAGATTTGTTGAAGAAAAGGACCTTGGCGCACTTGTCCTACTTTGCGAAGAGCATGCTCATTTTGAAAGGGCAGATTATTCTAAGAATAATAAA
>CAJWXO010000148.1 GCA_913049755.1 uncultured Cryomorphaceae bacterium | reverse complement strand
CAAAAGTTTCTATAGCCCTCGCATCTGTGCAAATCAAACTTTATATCTCTTCCTGGACTTGCAAGACTTGCAAATGTAAATCTTAAAGCATCTGTCCCATATGAAGCAATTCCCTCTGGGAATTCTTTTTTAGTTTTCTTAATAATTGATTCCGCTTGTTTTGGATTCATTAACCCAACTGTTCTTTTCTTTAATAATTCTTCGATTGAAATTCCATCTATTAAATCAATTGGATCTAAAACATTTCCTTTTGACTTACTCATTTTTTGACCATCAGCATCCCTAATCAAACCATGAATGTAAACATGCTTGAATGGTATCTTCCCAGTAATATGCTTAGTCATCATTACCATTCTTGCAACCCAAAAGAAAATAATATCAAAACCAGTAACCAAGACAGAAGAGGGCAAATATAAATCAAGTGCATTATTACTTTTGGATGGATATTCAAGGGTCCAATCTAGGGTTGAAAAAGGCCATAAGGATGATGAAAACCATGTATCTAAGACATCCTCGTCTCTCTTTAAGTCCCCCTCATAACCATCTTCTATAGCTAATTTTTTTGCTTCATCATGGGTATGTGCTACATAAATTCTATTATCATCTCCATACCAAGCTGGTATTTGATGCCCCCACCATAACTGTCTAGATATACACCAATCTTGAATATTATTAAGCCATTGATTGTAGGTATTTACCCAGTTTTCAGGATAAAACTTAATATCCTTGCTTTTAACAACATCTAATGCTTTTTCAGAAATACTTTTTCCATCATTACTTTTCCTTGTCATAGCTACAAACCATTGATCAGTAAGCATTGGCTCTATAACTGTGCCTGTTCTGTCACCTCTCGGAATCTTTACAGTGTAATCTTCAACTTTATTTAAGAAAGAATTACTTTCAAGATCTCTTACAATTTTTTTTCTCGCTTCGAACCTCTCTAAACCTTCATACTCAGATGTTCCATTTTCATTAATTAGGCCATCAAGTGTTAAAATATTCATTAATGGGAGTTTGTGTCTTTGGCCAACTGCATAATCGTTAAAATCATGCGCTGGAGTCACTTTTACTACACCAGTTCCGAAAGTAGAATCGACATATTCGTCTGCAATTATTGGAATTTTTCTATTCAATAGAGGTAATAATGCAAACTTACCTATATATTTTTTATACCTTTCATCATCTGGGTGCACCATTAATGCTGTGTCCCCTATCATCGTTTCTGGCCTAGTAGTAGCCACTGTCAAAAAAGTATCAAGATCATCTACCAAATGATAGTTAATGTGCCACAGTGATCCACTTTCTTCTTCTTGAACTACCTCCAGATCAGAGACTGCAGTTTGCAGTTTTACATCCCAATTTACCAATCTTTTTCCTCGGTAAATTAATCCCTCTCGATAAAGTTTAACGAATGCTTCAGTTACAGTTTTTGATAATCCTTCATCCATCGTAAATCGTTCACGAGACCAATCAGGGGATGTTCCTAACCTACGCATTTGTTCTGTTATTTTTCCACCAGAAAATTCTTTCCAATCCCAAACTTTCTTAATAAACTCATCGCGTCCCAATTCATGCCTTGAGATACCTTCTTGATCTAATTGTCTTTCAACAACGATTTGTGTTGCAATACCTGCATGATCTGTTCCGGGTTGCCATAGAGTGTTCGCTCCACTCATACGATGGTAGCGAGTTAATGTATCCATTAGTGTTTGATTAAAACCATGCCCCATGTGCAAAGTGCCAGTAACATTAGGCGGGGGTAGCAATATAGAAAAACTTTCTGGATTATCTAAATCGTTCCCTATATTATAGTAGCCTTCGGACTCCCAATATGTATACCATTTTTCTTCTATTTCCTTGGGGTTGAAAGATTTTGATAGTTCTCGTGTCATAATTTTTTATCTTAAATAATAGTGAATTCTAGCATGTCAGAATATACTCTGAGCCTAGAATTTTTTAAACGGAACACACCTTACAAGCTTTATCTTTTTTTATTCTTATATCTTTCCACACCATATCTTTTACATTAAGAAGTAATAATCTACCCATTAACGAATTACCAAGATTTAAAATAGCTTTTATGGCTTCTGCAGCTTGGGTGGCTCCGATCATTCCAACTATGGGCGAAAAAACTCCGTGATCGGAACACCTTAGTTCTAATTCACTTTTTGAATCAGGAAATAAACATTCATAACAAGGGCTACTAATTTTCCTAAAATCAAATACGCTAACTTGACCCTCAAATTTAATTGCTGCCCCCGATATGAGCGGCTTTTTGAGATTAAATGCAATTTTATTTAAGGCATATCGAGTCTCAAAATTATCAGAACAATCGATTATCACGTCTGCGTCTGAAGCTATGCCAGTCATTTCTTCAATATTAAGTTTCTTATCAATTGGAACAATAATAATTTCTGGGTTAACTGAGTTTAAAAATTTACTTGCTGATAGTGCTTTATTAATTCCAATAGACTTATCATTATGAAGTATTTGTCTTTGAAGGTTAGAAATATCTACGTTATCAAAATCACAAATAGTGATCTTACCTATTCCTGATGATGCAAGATAAATAGAGGCTGGTGATCCTAATCCACCTGCTCCAATTATCAAGCAATGGCTATTAAGTAATTTTTTTTGGCCAGCATATTCAATTTCAGGCAAGAGAATATGACGACTGTACCTTAGTAATTGGTTATCTTTCATAACTCAAAACTACCTCGTTAAATCTTTTAGATTTTTGTAATGAAATATTTTGATTCAAGAAAGCAAATGAATCATCAATAGAATTTTTTTCTATCATAATAAGTCTAGAATTTCATTAATTGGGGTGGCTGATGGGGCTCGAACCCACGACAACTGGAATCACAATCCAGGA
>CAJWXO010000147.1 GCA_913049755.1 uncultured Cryomorphaceae bacterium | reverse complement strand
AGCAGCATACCCAACACTATTTAATTTAACTGAGACTGCGGGCCAAAAGAATCTCTATATCAAAGATAAGTTGAACTCTATTCAATTCTTAGACGACCATTTTACTGCGGGTTCATGAAACTTAATAAAATCGTAGATATAGATAATTGGTTCTCTAGATCGATTAATTTAGAGAGAGATGGCTCTTCTTTGGATGCAGTGACAGCTTATGTTCCAACCTCAACAACTCTTAAGACCCTAAAATCAATAGTGAATGGCTTTACCGCTAATAAGCATCATAGGGCTTGGACATTGATCGGTCCTTACGGTTCAGGCAAATCTTCATTTGCCATTTTCTTAAACGCTTTAACTCAAAACAAAGACTCTAAGTTATTTCAACATGCGCAACAAAAATTATCCCAACTCGATCCTGCCTTGTCTAAAAAATTCAATGATGTTGCTCTTAAGGGTGGGGCGCTAACAGTCATGATCACAGGCTCTTATGGGAGTCTTGAATTTGAGCTTTTCACAGCCATTAAGTCGAGTTTAAATCAAATCAATCTTCCAAAAAAATCTCAAAATAAGATTGATGTTTTTATCAAGAATATAGTTGGAACTCCAGAGCCAAATGACGTCATTAAACTGGTAAAACTAGCACAGGAATGCATAGCTGAATCTAATGTTAATTACTGCGGCATCGTCATTGCTGTCGATGAGTTAGGTAAATTTGTAGAGTACGCTGGAAAAAATCAAGGGGATATTTATCTACTTCAGTCACTTGCAGAACTTTCTGTAACAGAGCATCAAGTGCCTTTATTTTTTATCGCTATGCTTCATCAAACATTAGACTTCTATGCAAAAGAGCTGGATGCGCAAACAAAAAATGAGTGGCGTAAAATTCAAGGCCGTTTTGAAGAGATTACATTTGTCGAAAGTATTGAGCAAACGATTCGAATTATTTCTCGAGCAATTGTGCATTCATTCACTAAGTCTCAATCTGCAGATTTAAAGCGAGTCATCAAAAACCCAGTGCAAGGAGTTATCAACAACAAGATCTTTCCTAACCTGCTAAAAATACGGGAATCTGTTGAGTTTTTTCACTCGGTCTATCCACTCCATCCTGTCACTTCAATATTACTACCAATTTTAGCTCAAAAATTAGGACAAAATGAAAGGACTGTTTTTACTTACCTAGGCAGTGCTGAGCAGTTTGGTTTTCAAGCCCAGATTACAGAATTAAGTTACCCAGAGTTTATTTTGCCTTCAGCGTTATTTGATTATTTTGTAACCAATCAAGCTTCTTACATTTACGATCATTACACACACAAACGCTGGCTAGAAGTTCTTGATTCTATAGATAGGCTCGGAGATGCAGATCACGTAACCATTAATTTATTGAAAACCATAGGGTTGCTCAACATAGTTGGCTCAACATCTAATTTAAGGTGCTCAAGGGATTTTCTCGAAACCATCTTCAAAAAATCAGAGCTCTCAAAATCTTTAGAGTTATTAGAGAAAAAATCTATTATTACTTACAGAAGTTTTAATAATGAATACAGAGTATGGCAGGGAAGTGATTTTGATTTTGAGCAATCATTGAGTCATGAGCTTGCGCAATTGGAGAGCTTTGACCTTGCAGCCGAGCTAAATGACCTCATGCCTCCTTTACCTTTGGTTGCAAAAAAGTACTCAGTCACAAGCGGCGCCTTGAGAATTGTTCCATCAGAATATTTTGCTGAGTCAAATTTAACACTTGATATGAAAGTAGACTCTAAGCTCCCAAAAGCTCTTTTGTTATTGAAGAAAAAACAAAAATTATCTTCTCATGCATTAAATGTTATTAAGACTTTGCCAGACAATATTATTGTGTTGGATGTCAGTTCTGACTTGGGCGTTGAGATCCAAGCCAAAGAGTTAAAGGCTCTGCGTGTTATCTACTCAACCTATGACGATATTCAAACTGACCCAATAGCCAAAAAGGAATTATCAGACCAAATAGATCATCGCCAAATGCTTATCACGGCAACTCTCAGGCGATTGCTGGATCCGAAATTTGCCTCCTGGTATTGGAAGGGCTCAAAGCTTAACATTCAATCAAATGTTGAGGCTCAAGCAGAGCTATCAAAAATTCTGGAGAGTATTTATTCACAATCCCCAATCATCAAAAATGAATTAGTGAATCGTGATCTCATTTCAGGCCAGGGCCAAAGTGCGAGAACAAAGTTGATGAAGGATATGTTGAACAACAGAGCCATATTAAACCTTGGGTACCCTGAGGATAAGTTCCCACCAGAAAAAAGTGTTTTTAATTCTATTTTTATGGCGAATAAAATATATAGATATGATGATGGTCAGGGAACATTTCTTGAGCCTGAAAAAGATCAAAACTTATATCCAGTCTTTGCGCATCTTAAAGATTTGTTATTAAACTCTCAGGAGCCTGTAAGCTTTTTAGAGATACAAGAATCATTATCTGCAGCACCCTACGGTCTTAAAAAAGGTCTGCAGCCGGTTATTTTTATGGGCTTTTACTTAGCGAATGAGAGCAACCTTGCCGTGTATGAGGATGGCATATTTCGCCCTTACATTAATAATGAGTCTATAGATCGATTGGTAAGAAAAACAGAAGCTTTCTCTTTTCAGATGCATGCCTTTGAAGAGCAGCAAGGGATTATTTCTCAGTATGCTGAGAGCCTATTTGGAGGCGATTCAAAAGAATTAAACGTGCTCAGTATTGTTAAGAAGCTATCTCGCGTAATGAAGGGTTTGCCTGAATATGTAACAAATACTCGATCAAATTTAAGCCAGGAAGCCATTAAATTTAGATCATCATTCCAGCTATCAAAATCACCGCAGGATTTATTAATCAAAGACATACCCATTGCGCTAGGTTATAAA
>CAJWXO010000146.1 GCA_913049755.1 uncultured Cryomorphaceae bacterium | reverse complement strand
GCGTTATAAATGGAAGAGTGAAGTATAAGATTGGCAATGCCATTAGGTAATAAGAACCTAACCCATCGTATATGGAAGGCATTTCCTTGAAACCTTTCCTCCATCGCTCAACCACAACAACATGAACTCCTGTCCATAAAGCACCTTGAGTTGGAAAAAATGGATTAACCATTAAACCTATAAGGTTTCTTGCCGCAATAGAAAGATGTGATCTATCAAGATTAATATCTAAAGGCTCATCTGGTCTTGATTTTTGTGCATCATTAAGAACTTCATTGGCAGTTATTAAGTCTCCAAATAAAAGTGTATATCCAATTATTACCAAAGGAAGTGCCTCTAAGTACATTTCTAGAGGAGGAAACCCAATTGCAAGTGGGGAAGTTTTATTAAAGAGCGTTACTACATCTGGTATTTTAAAGCCCCACTCAATATTAAATGTTACTTCATTGCACAAAAATGCTACTAGAGCTGCAAGAATGAATCCAGGTAATAAGCCTAGTGATCCAACTTTATTAAAGAAAGAATTGTTAGCAGCAAGCTTCTTAAAAGGATCGGAAAAAGTGGTAATAATACAAACACTTATAGCAATAAACATTGATATAGGCTGAATTAGTAGCTTATCTATATCAGTAACAAATACTTGATAGAAAGCAGCTAAAGCAGCTCCTAAAATAATCCCAGCTTTTAACCCATTTGGAATTACTTGTATTAATTTCTTACCCCATCCAGTTACGCCTAATATAAAAACAAGAAGAGTGAATTCAATACATATAGCTGCCATATACTGAAAAGTAGCCACATCATAAACACCTGTAAATTGACCTTTTGCTGCAAATGCCGCTATGACGATCGGTAGTGCAGGCGTTATCCATCCAGGAGCCATCGGCTCACCAAAGAGAATGGGGCCTGAGGCAATTAAAGTACCAGATATAAAACTTAGTGCGATGCCATCTTCGAAACTTAAACCAAGGCCCATTGCAACGGGAACTGCTGCAAAGGCAGTTGCTCCTGAAATTACCATTCCTTGAAAAAACTCACCAGCCCTAAATTTGATATGGACAAATGGAATTCTTAATGTAAAGGGACCCCATCTGAGACCTTTGCTAGTTGTTGTGGTTGTTGAATTATTCATTTTGATAGATTTGACATCCCCTCCTCTAAACCTTTTAATGTTAAAGGATACATTCTATCCTCAAATAAGTCTTTCATTATACAAATTGATGAAGTGTAATCCCAATGATCATCTGGAACTGGATTTAGCCATGCTAAATTATCAAAATGATCAGCAAGCCTTTTTATCCAAACATGACCTGGTTCATCATTCCAATGCTCAATGCTACCGCCTGCATTAGTAATTTCATATGGAGCCATCGTTGCATCACCAACAACAATTATTTTATATTCAGATGAAAATTTATTAATTAAATCTTGAACAAGAAATCTTTCTTGGGATCTCCTGTTATTGTCTTTCCAAATTGATTCATAAATACAATTATGAAAGTAATAATATTCTAAGTGCTTAAATTCAGTTTTTATTGCTGAAAAAAGCTCTTCACAAAGCTTTATATATGGATCCATTGAGCCGCCAACATCAAATAAAACAATAACTTTTACTGTATTTGATCTTTCAGGAACCATGTGAATATCTAAAAATCCAGCATTTTTTGCAGTTGATTTGATGGTGTTATCCATATCCAATTCAAGATCATTTCCCTGTCTTGCAAATTTTCTAAGCCTTCTCAAAGCCATTTTAATATCTCTAGTACCGATGATGACTGAGTCATCAAGATTGCTAAATTGTCTTTGTTCCCATACTTTTACAGCAGTTTTTTGACCGCCTTCTCCGCCAACTCTAATACCCTCTGGATTTTGCCCACCATGACCAAATGGGGATGTGCCATTCGTACCAACCCATTTATTACCACCTTCGTGCCTCTCTTTTTGTTCTTCTAGTCTTTTTTTAAACTCATCGAGTAATTTATCAAGGCCGCCAAGCGACTTAATTTTCTTTAGCTCCTCAGGATCTAGCTCTTTTTCAAAAGCCTTTCTTAACCAATCTTCCGGAATTAGAGCTTGAAATATATCCTCTAACTTTTCAATACCTCTAAAATAAATATCAAATGCTTTATCGAATTTATCATAATGCTTTTCATCCTTCACAAGAATTGCTCGTGATAAATAATAAAAATCATCAATGTTTGCATACACCATTTGTTTTTCAAGAGCGCCTAATAAATCAAGAAGCTCCCTTAAGGTGCATGGAACTCCTGATGATCTTACTGTTTGAAAAAGATTGATTAGCATTTATTTACTATTAGCTTCTCTTCTAGACATAAAAGCCAATCTTTCAAGAAGCTGGACATCTTGTTCGTTCTTTAAAAGAGCGCCGTATAATGGAGGTATAGCTTTGGATGAATCTGCATTCTTTAAGATCTCATCTGGCATATCATCTGAAAGTAAAAGCTTTAACCAATCAATTAGCTCTGAGGTGGATGGTTTCTTTTTTAATCCAGGTATTTTTCTTAAATCAAAAAATATTTCTAATGCCTCATTGACCAATTTCTTTTTTATTTTTGGGTAATGAACATCAACAATTTTATTCATTGTTACTCTGTCTGGAAATTGGATGTAATGAAAGAAGCATCTTCGTAAAAAAGCATCAGGAAGTTCTTTTTCATTATTTGAAGTCAAAATTATTAAAGGTCTGTGCTTCGCCTTAATTGTCTCACCTGTTTCATAACAAAAGAATTCCATTCGATCAATTTCTTGGAGCAAGTCATTAGGAAATTCAATATCAGCTTTATCTATTTCATCAATGAGAAGAACAACTTGTTTATCTGCTGTAAAGGCCTCCCAAAGCTTGCCCTTTTTAATATAGTTAGCTATATCCTTAACCCGCTCATCACCTAGTTGAGAATCTCT
>CAJWXO010000145.1 GCA_913049755.1 uncultured Cryomorphaceae bacterium | reverse complement strand
TGAAGACAACAATTATTAGTATGAACATTGTATTATTTATTTAATGTGGAAAAGTACAAATTCAATGCCGTAATATATAACCTGTCAAAATGTAGTTTTGAAGTATGACAAAAATGGTAAAACCACTAATATTAGTAACAAATGATGATGGCATTTCGTCACCTGGTATTCGAGTCTTAATAAGGCAAATGAATAGATTAGGTGATGTGGTAGTTGTCGCTCCAGACTCTCCGCAAAGTGGAATGAGTCATGCGATAACGATAAGTAACTCTCTGCGTTGTGAGCCTATTTCGATTAATTCAGGACCTCAAAAAGAATTTTCATGTAGCGGCACGCCTGCGGACTGTATAAAAATGGGTGTCCATGAAATCCTTGAGAGAAATCCTGACATGATTGTATCCGGAATCAATCATGGTAGCAATGCCTCGGTAAATGTTCTCTACAGCGGCACTATGGCAGCTGCTATTGAAGGGTCGTTGCAGGGAGTTCCCTCTATTGGGTTTTCATTACTAGATTACAGTTGGGATGCTGACTTTTCTGAAGCTGAAAACTATGTTTATGAAATTGCCTCAATGGTTTTGAAAAAGGGGATGTCAAATGGAGTTTGCCTAAATGTGAATATTCCGAAAATATCTGATCAGAAATATAAGGGAATAAGAGTTTGTCGTCAGACAATTGGTAAATGGATGGAGAAATTTGATAAGCGTGTGGATCCCAATGGAAAATTATACTATTGGATGACAGGTGAATTTAAAGATCTTGATGGCTCAGATGAAAATGATATTTGGGCTTTAAATAATAATTTTGTAACGGTTGTTCCCATTCAGTATGATCTGACTTCGCACAAGTCAATTATTGATATCAACAAAATTCTGGAACTATGATAGTTTCGAGAAGAGGATTATTGGAATTGATTCTTGGGTTTATTATTGCTGCAGGTACCCCACTATTCATTTGGACCTATTTATTGGCCAGGTTTCCTAAATTACCAACAACTGAAAAAATAGATCCTGACTTATGGTCTTTTTTGTTATTTCGAGTCCTTTTGTTCTCAACGTTAATAAATTTTCTTTTTTTAGTTTTGGGTGTTTTTTTGAAACGCATGCTCATGGTTAGAATGATTCTACTCGTTTCACTAATATATTTTGCCTTCTATTTATACTTTCGTTGGGAGTGGTTATGATAAAACAGAAGAAAATATTTTTATTAGCTGGTGAAGCATCAGGAGATGTTTTAGGTGCTGAATTCATAGAGCATTCTAAAAATAACTGGCCAAAAGCTGAATTTATTTTTTGGGGTGGAAAGGCAATGTCAGATGCTCTTCATGGCCAAAAGCCTCAAGTAGACTTAAATGAGCTTTCTTTGATGGGGTTTTTTGAAGTTGCTAGGCATATTCCTCGAGTCTTGAAACAGGAAAAAAAAATAAAGATATTTTTATCAAAATGGAAACCAGACTTAATTGTCTGTATCGATTATCAGACTTTTAACATTCGTCTCGCAAAGTGGGCTACTCTTAGTGGGCTTAGAAAGAGTGGAACCAAGCTAATTCAAATTGTAAGTCCTCAGTTTTGGGCATGGCGTCCCGGAAGGGTCGTTGGGTTAAGGAAGTACACAGATGCAGTAATTCCATTGCTTCCTTTTGAGTCAGATCTGTTAAAGAAAGAAGGTATTGATGCTCCTTATTTTGGACATCCGGCAGTTCAAAGAGTAAAAAGAACTAATGCAACAAAAGATGGTTGGTTGGCTTTATTGCCTGGAAGTCGAAAGCAAGAATTATCAAGGCATATTCCTATTTTTTTCGAGACTGCAGTAAAGTTGAAAAAAACCTTTAAATGGGTTCGTCCCCTGCATATTGGGGAAAAAGAGTATATAAAAATACTGAAGAAATATTCCGGATACAGTTTTGATTCAGATCAAATTGTTGTTGGCGTAAACTCGCTAGAAGGAGCTGCTGTTGCCCTTGTTTCATCGGGTACGGCAACATTAGAGACGGCCCTAAAAGGCATACCACAAGTTGTTGCCTACAAGACATCATGGTTAACATATTTGATCGCAAAGTTTTTCATAAATGTTAACCACATATCTTTAGTGAACTTGATTCTTAATGATAGAATAGTAAATGAATTTATTCAAAGTGATTGTAATTCCAGGGTTCTTTTTTCCGCTTTAGAAAAAACTTTAGATGACAATAGCAAACAAACAATGTCTTATGAAAAATTGAGGCTTAAACTAGACTTAAATCAAAACCCAATGTCATCTTTAGCCAATTATGTTGCGAATAATTTATAAAGGAGTGTTTCTTTTTCTATGTTTTTTTTTAATGGACACAGACTTGCGATCACAAGAAGTTCCGGATGTTTTAAGGGTTCAAATGTTTTCCAGTCAATTTTCTAGAGGTTTTAATGTCCAAGGGACTCGGTTTAAAGTAATAATTTTTAAAAATCAAAAAAGGGATACCATACTTGATTCTAATATAAGCGTAAAGGGTTTGGATAAAAGAGTTGGTTATAAAATCAATGAGGATTGGGAGCATGCAGACTCTTTAGTTCTTGTCTCTAAAAGTATTTTGGAAATTAAAAACTTAAATGGAACTACACGGCGTATTTCAGGTTCTTTAATATTCAAATATCATAATGCATATTTGCTATCAATCGCATTGCTGTCATTAGATTCATATTTAATTGGTGTTGTAGATGCGGAACTGGGTAGATTAGATCATCCTGAATTGTGGAAAGCTCAAGCCGTTTTGGCTAGAACTTGGATTTATAAAAATTTCAATAAGTTTTCAAAAGATGGCTTTCCGTATGGTGTTACCGATGATGTGAGATCTCAAGCATTTCATGGATGGCCAAAGAATTTAAATAGATTAAATAGGCTTTTAGAGGCTGTGCGTTCCACATCTCAAACAATACTAGCAGACATTAATGGTAATCCAATT
>CAJWXO010000144.1 GCA_913049755.1 uncultured Cryomorphaceae bacterium | reverse complement strand
CTAGAGTCAATGCCCCTTTATGAACACCGATTAATAAATGTTTTTTCATCATTACACCCTTGTACTTCAAGATAGCTTTTGCAGTATCTGAAGGGACGGCACCTTTCATAATCCAATCTAATGTCCGATCAAAGTCTAGACGAATTGTTGCAGGGTTGGTATTTGGATTGTATTGGCCCAAATTCTCAATGTTACGACCATCTCTTTTTGATCTTGAGTCAGCTGCTACGATAGTATAGATTGGGCGGCCTTTGCGACCGTGTCTTTGAAGGCGAATTCTTGTTGCCATGGTTTAATTGTTTAAAAAGGGTCCAAAACCCAGTTAATTAATGCGTCTGCAAAGGTAATACTAATTAATCTAAAAAAAAGAGTTAGAGAAATTTATTCTCTCTCATCCAATCATCGTTGTATATCTTGTTTATGTATCGACTTCCATGGTCATGGAAGAGCACAACAGAAATTGCTTCTTGTGGTAGGAGATGCTTTAGTTGCCTTAAGCCCTGAAATGCAGATCCACAGCTGTAGCCGAGAAGCAATCCTTCTTCACGAGCCAACTCTCGTGCAGTCAGAGCTCCATCTTTATCACTAACTTTTTCAAACTTATCTATCAGGTCAAATTCCACATTTTTTGGGATTATGTCTTCACCAATACCTTCAGTTATGTAGCTGTAGATCTCAGTTGTATCAAATTCTCCAGTCTCGTGGAATTTCTTAAAAACTGAACCATAAGAATCTATACCCCAAATCTGAATATTAGGATTTTTCTCTTTTAAATATTTTGCTACTCCTGAAATGGTGCCACCTGTGCCCACTCCAACAATAAAATGCGTGATTTTACCTTCAGTTTGATCCCATATTTCAGGACCTGTTGATTCATAATGTGCCTGCCTATTACTTAAATTGTCATACTGGTTCGGGAAGTAGCTATTGGGAATATTATCATTAAGTCTTTTCGCTACTGAATAATAAGACTCGGGGTGATCAGGGGAAACATTGGTAGGGCAAACATGAATTTCCGCACCTAATGCTTTTAAAACATCTATTTTTTCTTTGGATTGTTTATCGCTTAGAGTACAAATCAAGCTGTAGCCTTTTATTATCGCGGCTAAAGCCAATCCCATCCCCGTATTGCCCGAAGTACACTCTATAATAGTTCCTCCCGGTTTTAGTAGGCCGTTTGCCTCAGCATCTTCTACCATTTTCAAAGCCATTCTATCTTTTGTGCTATGTCCCGGATTGAAATATTCTACTTTGGCTAAGACGCGACCTGGAATATCTTTTGCAATCTTATTCAACTCGATCATGGGCGTATTTCCAATAGTCTCAAGAATATTGGAAAATACGGGAGGGTTGGGACGCTTTTTATTCATAGCCCAAATATAAGTCTCAATTTATAGGAAATTAACCTTGATATGGGGTTGGTCGCTTGGCTTTAATAGCATTTTTTTTGAGCAGAATCTCTTTGGTCAAAAGGTCCTGTATTTTGATCGACTTTAGGCTATGAACGGTGTCGTTACGCACACCAACAAGTGCATCTTGAAGAGAACATTTGTCAGGGGTTAAACATTCTTCACATGATTCATAAAAACGATGAGAAGCACATGGCAATAGTGCAATAGGTCCTTCTAATATTCGAACGATATCGGCTAGGGATATTGAATCTAAGTCTTTACTAATACTATATCCACCGGATCTTCCTTTTTTACTTGTCACAATACCTTCATGTCGAAGTTCAGATAGAATTTTTTCAAGGAATTTTCTTGATATTTTTAATGACTCTGTTATTTCAGTTATTGGTGTCAGCTTTTTACTTTTATTTCTTGCAATAAAGAGTAAAGATTGAATTCCATAGTATGTTTTTCGATTCAACATGTAAAGGTCAATTCTTGTAAATAGCAGTTAACACATGAGCGAGCCTTACTCCCGCTAAATAAAGTCTAATATTTAGTGTCTTTATATGATTGTAATTATAATCATATCCAAGAGAAGTGAACTTTTCATCGGGGTAGATGCCAGACATTCTTATTTCTTTAGATTCTAGTGCCCATTCACGGACATATGAATTCTGGTAATTTTCAATATTATCATCACCAACGTCATGAATCCAATTGGTGTATTCCGTGTAGGATAGGTCTTGATAATTAATGATCTCTGAATCCCATATCCGGTGTAGGTTACTATTTCCCTCAAACCATTTAATTTTCAAATCATTACCCCCGCGATCCTCTCCATTGCCAACGTGAAGGGGTTGGTGAATATCCCCTATGAGATGAGCAAGCATGCGGATAGCCATTCTTTCGTCTCCATCGGTGAAATTTTTCGATGATAATTCCCTCAGAAGCCTTTCGATAGTAAGTATTACGTCACCATTTTTAGCTTCCTCATTTCCCTCTTCATATTTTGTTTTATGATCAGCAATAGTGCAATAGTGCCAAGAGCTCATATGATTGAATGAATCATTGGACTTGATATGATCCATCCAGGTAGAGCACATTGCTAGCGATTCTCCCTGAAGGATTTTATCAATTTTTTTTAAAACTTTTGGGTCTAAATGTCTTTGGGCTATCTCTCCAATAATTCTATGACCTTTAGCTCCCCATGCCAAAACATGGCTCGAAAACAGAATAGAGGCAATAATTAGAATTATTGTTTTAACAACGGTTTTTTCCATAATTAAGTCTTAATAACTGGGATCAATTTCAAATATACATATAGCAACTGCTCACTATCTTGGTATCTTTGAAATTAAATAAAAAATATCATGTCCTTCAAGGCGCATCCTACAGCTGAAATTGACGAGCCCTGTAAAATAGGTAATGGCACTGTGATATGGCATTTCTCCCATGTTATGAAAAATGCAACTATTGGTGAAGACTGCAATTTAGGGCAGAACGTTCTTGTCTCTAGTGAAGTTGTTTTAGGTAAAAATGTTAAGGTTCAAAATAAGTCAACTAGAA
>CAJWXO010000143.1 GCA_913049755.1 uncultured Cryomorphaceae bacterium | reverse complement strand
CAAATTGTATTGAAGGCATATAATTCTTAGGTTGAAGCTCAATCATAGCGACTGTGCTGGAGCTACTAACGCCAAAGAGTTCATTGGCTTGAAATTTATTTCTACCAGATGAAATTAAAAATGCAACATCAAGATTTTGTTGAAGCCTGTGAATGGACCCAAAAGATGTACCTCCAGCACTAAAGTTTAACCATGGATTATTAAATTGAGACCTTAACTGACTTTTGTACCTTAAATCTTTATCTTGAAATATACCTATAGCCCAGCTTCCATTGATGCCATGGCTTACAAAAGTATTTTCTTCTTTGTTAAAGTATGTAAAGAACTGGTTTCGATCCTGATAGGCATCAAGCAAATACATTTGATTAACCAAGCCAAGAAGGGGCAGTCGATTTTTGTAACTACTAATCTCTAAGGTATTGTCCTGAGAGTCTATGATCTTTGGAGTGGATTGATGTATATCTCCATAACCATCTAAATTTATAATTTGATTTCTATAGTCAGTTGTTAAATTTTCAATAGACCCTCTAAAAGGAGCCCCCAATTCATCAAAAAAAATAATTGTTTGATTTGCAACTCCATTTGATATGGCATCACCAAACAAAGGACTTGTGAGTTGAATGCTTGTTAATGCAGCAGGTACCATAGCTCCTTTCAGGGAGTCATTCAGCATAGCAGCCATCTGACCTATTGGTTTTGTTGCAGCACCAAGATCCATAAGCCCTTGACCATATACTGCCTTATCTGAGTAGATACCATCTTTATTTGCAGTGCTAAAAAGACGCGCAACAATTTCTGAACTTCCAAGCTGACCCTCAAAATAATCTGCAATAATAGCCAAACCACCAGAGACAAAAGGCGCAGCAAAGGATGTGCCACTTGTGACTGCATAACAAGAATTATTCGCTACACAATCATTATAATTATCGTCATCTGTGTTTGAGACATAGATACCAGTATCTGAGCTTGATGTTGGATAGGCCGCGGTAATCTTTCCACCTGGGGCTGAAATACAATAGTCTTGAGCAAGCCCGCATCTACTTGAAAAATCACTTATAGCTCCACTCTCATCAACTGAGGTTACAGCAATAGAATGCCCTTGAATCTCTGTGATGTAATGAGCCATTCCCGGAAGCAATTCTGGGCTAGAGTAATCAACGCCTTGATCTGCATATCCCCCAGCATTTCCTGCCGCCCAAACATAAATAGTTTTCTCTGAATCAGGTGTCCCCACTTGAGACATCTCAGCAATTGTTTTTGGAAACGCATTTCTAACCTGGGCTTCTGTGTAATCAACAATATTTCCAGAATATCCATAACTATTATTTACAATATCAACATCATATCTGTTATATATTTCGAATAATTGAGTGAAAAAATTATCAATTCCAGTGAAGTCAGGTGCATCGGAAACATTTCCTGATCCATCATCAGTTCCCAGGTCCACTGGGTCATAATTCGGATCAGGCTCAGCAAGTTGAATGGCTACAAACAGGACATCTGCTTCAAACGCAACCCCATGCATTGGAGTCGTATCAGACTTATCTTGTTTGCCAGCTGCTACCGAAGCAACCATGGTTCCGTGTCTTTTTTGCCGAGTATTAGGTGAATAATTTGAGTAAGATAGATCACTGTCTGAAGAAATTCTTCCAGCACTAATTTCAAGATGCGTATTATCAAGACCTGAATCAGTAATGCCTATTGTTACTCCTAAGCCTGTTGCTCCATTTGCATATGCGGCTGAGGCATTTATAAGATTAAGACCCCATTGACTTTGGTATTCAAAATATCCCTCATATTGAGCTTTTAGCTCATCATAAGAAAGGGCTGGAGGAGCTATAGGGGGTGTAGGAGTTTGAGAGATTACTGGAGTCGAAGTACTTCCACCTCCACCTCCACCTCCACAAGAGAGTACAAAAAATATAGTAAAAAGGAGAGTTTTGTTTTGCATCATAATAGTTTAGGATTCTACCAAATAAGTAAATAAATACTATGTCTGATACCTACAACGAAGTTTTAAAACGTTTAACAGCTCCAGATCAAATCTTTGCATTTGAAGAAAGCGTTCACTTTTCAGGAATCTCTTACAGGGAATTTATTAATGCGCCGAAAACCCTAGCTAATTTTTTTGAATTCGGCTTGCTCTTTCCTGACTGGGAATTCATTGTTTTCAATGGCGAAAGATACAGTTTCCAAGACATACACAGAAAAGCTGGCCAAACAGCGAATGCTTTTATAAGTGCTGGTATCAAGAAAGGAGACAGAGTAGCTATTTGCATGGCAAATAATCCTGAATATATTATTTCTTTTATGGCGCTTACATCCATGGGTGCCGTATGCGTTCTCCTTAATTCTTGGTGGGTTCCCGATGAAATTAGCTATGGCCTTGAAAATTCACAGGCCAAAATGTTGATCGCCGATCAAAAACGTCTTCGTGGTTTAGAAAAATTTCAAGATATTAAAAAAATTATCGTCAGACCTGATTCTGCAAATTCATTTGATGAATTCAATAATTTTATCAAGCCTCATGCTGAAACATATCCTGAAATTGAGTTAGATACTAATGACAACGCGACTATTTTTTATACCTCAGGCTCTACCGGTTTCCCTAAGGGGGTTTTATCAACTCATAGAAACATCCTAGCAACTCTATTTAGCTGGGCATTAGTAACCACTATTAAAAGAGAAGTAGAGGCTGCAGATATTCAGTCTTCTTCAAGCGCAGCAACAGAAATATCGGACTCGCCTGTCAACCAATCTGCAATTTTGCATTGCGTTCCTTTGTTTCATGTTACCGGAAGTCATTCAGGTTTTTTGATGAGCATTATTGCTGGACGAAAAATGGTCATGATGACTAAGTGGGACCCAGGTGCGGCTTTGCAACTAATTCAAGATGAAAAAATAGGCGCTATTACTGGAGTTCCTACACAGACTTGGGATTTATTGACTCATCCAGATAGAGACAAATATGATCTTTCAACCTTTAAAGAATTGAGTGGCGGGGGTGCGGCTAGACCCCCAGA
>CAJWXO010000142.1 GCA_913049755.1 uncultured Cryomorphaceae bacterium | reverse complement strand
GAAGCATATTTAAGAAGTGACATGGCAAAACGGGCTTTAGTAATTGGAACAGAAACACTATCTCGAATCGTAGATAAGCATGATAGGGACTCAATGATTTTTTCTGATGGGGCAGGTGCCGCCTGCTTTGAACTCCAGACGACAGAATTAGATAAGGGTATATTAGGCAGGGCAGCCTTGTCTTACACTAAAAATGAAGCATACTTTTTAAAATCTAACCCCTCGAATAATCCAAAATTAGACAGGAAGGAGAGGTTGATTAAAATGAAAGGCCGTAAGATTTATGAATTTGCAATTTCTAAAGTTCCTGATGCAATGAAAGCAGCTCTCGATAACGCTGGAGTGCATCTTTCAGAGGTTAAAAAGATTTTTATGCATCAAGCCAATGCGAAATTAGATTATTCTGTTGGGGAACGACTTTTTAAACTTTATGACATGACGCCTAATTTAGACGAGGTTATGCCTATGTCAATTCAGTGCTTTGGAAATAGTTCAGTTGCAACAGTTCCAACATTATTCGACTTAGTTAGAAAAGAGGAATATATGGGACATAAAGTAGAGGAAGGAGATATTTTACTTTTCGCATCTGTTGGTGCAGGAATGAACATTAATGCCTTTGTTTATCGGGTATAAATTATAATACCTGAAATAATAGGCTAGGTAATGATTTTTAAATATTTCACTTATCTTTTTTAGTCCATTACTCCTCTTAGATATGGAGTTCCTAAATTTATATTTCTTGCTTCAATCCGCTCAATAGAACCTTTAATATTTTCGAGCTTTTCCTGAAGTTTAGGAAGTGCTGCACGAACAATTCTTAATTGTTCGTGCATCGTAGAAGTTGGCTTTGAGCGCATTCCAAATGACCCCCAAGTAGCCATAGACAGACGTTCACCTAATCCAGGAAGAATCTCAAATTCGTGCTCGGAAATGTCGTTATCACCATTAAGTTCATTTAAAATATCTCTTAGTTTTATCTTCATTTGAATTAACGCTTCAAGATCATTAAGATTACCCTCGGGCGATAATTTCAGCGATTCTCCAAGTTTATCTGCGAGTTCCACGGTTTCGTTTAAGCTCATATCCAATCTATCATATGTTCTTAGAGTTTCATTTGATAATGATTGAAACTTTAAAAGCTCGTCATTTAAAGCGGGAAGAGATAGGTTGTTTAAATGATTAAGATTAAATTTTTGTTTTAATGATAATGTATCAAATACACCGTTAGAAAAAGAGATCAATTGAAAAAAGTATTCGCCTTCCGGTGCAAAATGAGCTCCTCTCTTTGGGTTGTCTTTTCGACTAACTCGACCATCCCATGTGTATCGCTGAACACCAATAGAATAAGGTCTTGCGATTCGACGAACGGACATTCCGTTTTCATCGCTAATATTTAATAGGACGTAGGGATTAATCTCGTGCTTTTCATTACGGATTTCACTTGCGGTTGGGTAAATAATATTGAGATTGTCTTTTTCTTTTTCTTGCCTTTTGGATTTCAGACTTTTCGGAGAGTCTTTAATATTGTAGGTAAAGGTTACTCCTAATTCAGGGTTATCCGCCATAAAATATTGTGCTCCTAAAAAGCCAGGTGGTCGATATCCAATCGGGCTTGCTTGATTGTATACGAGGCCGGGTTTTGTTTTGAAACAATATACTTTCTTTTCAAAATTCTCATCGGAGAATTCCCGCAATGGACTGTAGTCATCCATTATATAAAACCCTCTTCCAAATGTTGCTAAAACCAGGTCATTTTCGCGTCGTTGAATTTCAATATCTCGCACAGCGACTGTTGGCAGGCCTGATCCAAATTTTTCCCATTTTTCTCCTCCATTTGTAGTGACATAAATACCAAATTCTGTTCCTGCGAAAAGTAGAAGAGGGTTGACATGATCTTCCGCAATACTATAGACTGAACCTCTGTCTGGTAAATCCCCTGAAATATTAGACCATGTTTTCCCTTTGTTCTTACTCATCAAAATATATGGCTTGAAATCACCATTTTTATGATTGTTAAATGCTGCATAAACTACATCGCTCTCGTGCAGAGAAGATTTAATGTCATTTACATATGTTTTATTTGGGACAAAAGGGAACTTTTCAATCTTTTGCCAGGACCCACCATCATTTTCCGATATCTGTATTAAACCATCATCTGTACCGACATATAATAGTCCCTTTTGTAAGCTAGATTCGTGCAGGGCAACAATATTGCCATAAATAGTTGTGCTACCATTTTTTCCTATGGCATCAATACTCCAAACCTTACCCATTAGTGGTAATAGATTTCTATCTATTTTCCTTGTCAAGTCTCCTGAAATTGATTCCCATGAATTTCCTCTATCCGTACTTTTAAAAACTTTATTAGCTGCAAAATAAAGGGTTTTGTTGTCGTGCGGACTTATTAATAAAGGCGCATCCCAATTCCAACGAAGAGCTTCTTCATCCGGATTGGGAATTGGCTTTATGGGAACACCTTCACCACTTAATCTATCATAACGTTGAAGCCAACCATATTGGGCTTGAGCATAAACGATATTTGGATTTATGGGATCAACTTGGGATTCAAACCCATCTCCTGTTTGGGTTACAAACCAATCGCTATTTACAATGCCTCTGTCGTTAATAGTTCGACTAGGCCCTCCCAAAGAAAAATTATCCTGTGTGCCGCCATAAACATTGTAAAATGGACTCTCATTGTCTGTTGCCACTCTATAAAATTGTGTAATGGGTAAATTCGATTTAAAGTGCCATGAGCTTGCATGGTCCCAAGTTTCATATAATCCTCCATCACAACCCAGTATTAAATGATCTGGATTTTCAGGATCTATCCACGCCACATGATTATCTACATGTTTCCCTTTTTCTCCAAGTCTTTTAAAAGACTTTCCTCCGTCTGTTGACCATTGGGCGTATGTGTCCATACTATATATGGTATTTATATCATGTGGGGATGCAAATAATTCAACATAATAATTTCCGCTTGTCGAATGTCCACTTTGCTTGTTGAAGCTTGCTCCGCGATTTATAAT
>CAJWXO010000141.1 GCA_913049755.1 uncultured Cryomorphaceae bacterium | reverse complement strand
TCATAGTGATGCAAATTTGCAAAAGTCCTCGCAACCGAGCACTACCTTTACTAAATATATGATTAAAATACGTCAAACATGGATCTTAGAAGCTGTTAATATGGCAGCTCAATCTCTTCGTTCACAGCTACTTAGAGCATCTTTGACTGCATTAATTATAGCAACTGGAATAACAGCTCTAGTAGGAATGTTGACGGCAACATCTGTAATGGAAAGTAGTATTTCTAACCAATTCAATACAATGGGAGCGAATACCTTCAGTATCCAAAGCGGTGGACAGGTGATTAAAATCGGACGCAATGGCAAAAGAGAAAAACGACAAGGGCAAATTCCAATTAGAACTGCAAAAATCTTAAAAGAAAACCTTTTGCTTAAAGGTCTTGAAGCAAGCTTAAGCGATGATCTCTTATCTACCGCAATAATTCGACATCGTGAAAAAGAGACTAATCCCAATGTGCGAGTCCAAGCTGTAGATTTAAATTTCCCATCTGTTAATGGCCTGGAAATAAGAGATGGTCGCTATTTTTCAGGATTAGAAGAAAAAGAAGGAAGATCTGTTGCCATTATTGCTCCGGACATTGTAAATAAATTATTTCAAAACACCTCTGCTATCGGTGAAATGATCAGAATAAATGGTAAACCTTTTCGAGTCATTGGGATCACAAAAGAAAAAGGTAATAGCTCGTTTATGGCAAGTGATAATTTAGTTTATTTACCTTTAATGACTGGCCTAAAAGATTTTGGATCGTCATCTTCCTCCATTGTAACCAGTGTCCTTGCCCCTGGTCCCGAAAAAATGGATGCCGCAATTAATGAGGCAATATCGACCATGCGATCAATTAGAAAACTAAGTCCAGGAGAAGAAAATGACTTTAATATTAGACGTGCTGACAACCTTTCTTCGATACTTATTGAATCATTAAGTTCGGTAAGCATTGGAGCTGCACTCATAGGCTTCATCACCCTTCTTGGCGCTTCAATTTCCCTAATGAACATTATGCTAGTATCAGTTACTGAAAGGACAAGTGAAATAGGAACACGAAAGGCTCTTGGAGCAAGTGAGAATTTCATCATTACCCAATTTTTATCCGAAGCAATTTTAGTTAGTCTAATTGGAGGAATATTTGGTATATGCTTGGGCTTAATGGTAGGTAATGGATTAGCATTAGCTCTTGACGCACCAGTTGTTTTGCCATTTAAATGGATTCTACTGGCATTTATTGTTTCTTTCTTTGTGGGTATAGTATCTGGGTGGTACCCTGCTCGTAAAGCGGCAAAACTAGACCCAATTGAAGCTCTCCGATATGAATAAAAAAATCCACTCCGTATCTTCATCAGATTCTATTTGGAAATTCACCAAAGAAGGCTTCAGACGAACAAGGCAAGTAACCTGGGCCTTCGCTCGAAGAGACCTTCAACTTCGATATATTCAAACAAGACTAGGATGGTTTTGGTCGATTGGGCAACCCCTTCTGGCTGCAATTTTAGTCCTAGTTGTTTTTTCATGGATTGTTCAAATTGAGGCGCCGTCAGGATTTGATTATTCGATTTATGCTTTTGCAAGCCTACCGGCTTGGTTGCTATCCCAACACATCATAATGCAAGGCTCTCCTAGCCTAATCCACAATCAACATATAATATCCAAGGTGGCATTTCCACGCCAATCACTTCCACTTAGCAAGGTAGTAGTCGCATTCGTTGATTATATGGTAGCCACTATTCTATATTTCTTATTTAGGGGTATTCAATCAGGAATATGGGACTTTTATCTATTTAGTTTTTTGTTCTATTCTTTTGTGACAATTCTGGCCTCATTGGGAATAGCATATTGGATAGCTGCGATATCAATTCGCTTTCGTGACTGGCTCGCGATACTTCCATTGCTCATTCAAGGACTATTTCTACTTAGCCCCATTGTATACCCAACGGAAAAATATAGCACTGCCCTTGGAAAATATGAATGGATATTATATTTAAATCCGTTTGTTGCTATTTCTGACGGATTCAGATGGACATGGATGGGTATAAATAATTGGAGCGAATTACATTACATTTCTTTTTTAATGATTATTGTGATATACTCTAGTGGCTTTACAGCAATTAGATATGCCGAGAACAAAATGGTTGATACTTTATGACACTCTCTTCAAATCTTTCTATTCAAACAGAAAACTTAGGAAAAAAGTATAAACTAAAAAATTCAGAATCTTGGGCGTTAAAAAACATAAATCTAAATATTGAAACCGGAAGCGCTCTTGGCGTCATAGGCGCAAACGGAGCAGGGAAATCAACCTTATTGAAAATATTATCAGGCTTGACTAAGCCAACTGCGGGAAGCTATAAATATCGAGGATCATTAACGAGTCTCCTGGAAGTTGGGACCGGTTTTCATCCCGATCTTTCAGGCATAGAAAATATATTTCTAAGTGCAGCTCTAAATGGCATGCCAAGAAAAATAATAAGAGAAAGAGTTGATCAGATTATTGATTTTTCAGGTATCTCTTCAGAGTACATTGACCAACCCATTAAACACTACTCAAGTGGCATGAAAGTGCGATTAGGCTTTGCTGTTGCTTCAAATATAGATGCTGATATACTTATTGTCGACGAAGTACTTGCAGTAGGTGACATTAGTTTTCAAGAAAAATGTATGCGAAGTATGGAGTTACAAATGCATGAACAAGGAAGAACAGTATTATTTGTTTCTCACAATTTATATACTCTCCAAAAACTTTGTCCAAAAGCTGTATTACTTGATAAAAGTGAAATAATTAAATTAGGTAATAGTAAAGATGTTTGCGATAGTTACATCAATCAAACGCTAGATAGAAGTGATAATATAGAACTTGAAAAAAGAGAAGACAGAGGTGGTTCTGGAAAAATACGGATCAACAAATTGGAATGGACTCCTAAATTATTACAAACAGGTAAAAAAGCAGTTCTAACAATTGGGTATCAAGCCCATGGAAGATTGGAAGATATGAACATTAAAATCAGCATCAATGGATCCGATGGCCGTTTTTTAACTCCGTTATCTATGCACAGCAGTAATTTTAGACCTGAATCAATGCCTAAAAATGGAGAG
>CAJWXO010000140.1 GCA_913049755.1 uncultured Cryomorphaceae bacterium | reverse complement strand
CAATCTTTATGGATTCTATTCCTGTATGGACAACCAATAAACCTTTTTCATAGCATTTCTCAGCAATCAATGAGGCTGTTAGGCTATCTGGTTCACCTGATACAGGATCCTGAAAAAGAATTGCAAGAATTAAACCTTCTCCAAGAATATGACCAATTCTATTGCCCGATTCTTGTTTTAAATTATTGAGGCCTTCTTTTAATATTTTTCCTTTTCTGTGAGATTCTTCAATTAAATTACCAGATTCAATTTCCTCTAGGACTGCCAAACCAACGGCGCAAGCCATTGGGTTTGCTGAGTGTGTACTGCTCATATTCCCAACATCAGGTAGATCCATGATTTCAGCTTTCCCAATTACTCCAGACAATGGGTAACCATTTCCCATGCCTTTCCCACAACAAATTAAATCTGGCACTACATCATAATGCTCATAGCCAAAAGCTTTACCTGTTCTGGCAAATCCTGCCTGCATTTCATCGAAAGTCAGTACAATATCATGTTCTGTACAGAAATTTTTAGCTGCCTGCACAAAGTCTCGAGGGTAAAAAATAGCCCCCCATCCTTGAAAAGTCTCTAAGATCATTCCACACAGGTCAGTTTTAGGATCGATGCCTGTCTCCAAAAGTTTATTCATGTGTCGCGAAAAAAAATCACTCCCAGATTCACCGTCAAGCACCCAAGGATATGGAAATGCTAAATGATGAATATCTGGATCAGAATATCCAACCCACTCTTTCTGCTTCAAGTTTCCACTCATCATCTGAGCTCCTAGGGTTCTTCCGTGCCAATTATTTTCAAAAGCTACAATTCCTAAACGGTTATTCTTCTTAGATTGTCCGCTTAGCCTCATAAGTTTTAAAGCGGCTTCTGTTGCTTCAGTTCCAGCAGAGAGCAAAAATGCTTTTTCAAAATTTGGCCCGCAGAATTCAATAAGTTTTTTAATGTACTCTGCTCTAATTTCATTTCCATACGCATAACAGCCCATTATTGGTTTACTCAGCATGGCTTGCATTGCATCTTTAACTCGCAGATTTGAGTGACCTATATTTGAAAAAAATATTGCAGATGTAAAATCAATAAATTTGTTTCCTGCAATATCAAAAATATTAAAATTATTAGCTGAGTCCCAAATGATTGGAATTTGTCCGTGCATGGAACGAGACTCAACATTATCAAGTTTTTCCAAGATATCTTTTGTTCCTGGGGCTGGGAGAGCTGTATTTATCGATCGATTTGCTGTTTCTACAAAAGGGACTTCAATGGGACCTCTTGAAAAAATATGAGAAGACATCCATTTACTCCGAATTAAAAATTATTTCTTTCGTCGATGAGTCTACACTAATTTGATATCTAAGAAAATTAAAATCATCTACACTATCAATTTCGGTAACTGCATTAGTAATGTAGGGCATTACTTTATTCCCATGGAGCAAATTATGCTCTCTAATAAATGAAGTCTTTAAGACATCAACATAACCATTAGGAACGAATGTCTTGGGAAAAAACTGTCTTCCCACATTGCTGTTGTCGAGATCAGTCATATTAGAGAAAACCGACATAAGGCAGCCATCTTCCGAAATTTCAAAATTTTTGTATGCAGATTCAGACATTTCATGGACAGATCGTAGGGCAGAAAATTCTGGCTTATCTATAAAATTTTTAATAGCATCGTCAATCACTCTTGGAGATCTTAAGGGTGTGGTTGGGCGAATATGTACTATAAAATCTGGTTCCTTACTATTAGCTTTCATCCAATCTAAAGCATGTGTAATAAACTCTAAATCTGAAGATGAGTCTTGTGATATTTCCGCAGGCCTTAAGAATGGAATATCAACTCCCATCCCTTCACATAAGGTTTTATAATCTAGCGAATCAGTTGAGACAATAACCTGATTGATCATTTGTGATTTTCTACATGCTTCTATTGACCACTGAATTAAAGGAAATTCGCCCAATAGCTTAATATTTTTATCTTGCACGCCTTTCGACCCAGATCTAGCTGGAATAATTGCAAGTATATTAGTCAAGGCATGCCTCCTTGTTAAGACTATTCTTAAACAACTGATAAGGGTGATTAATTCTCACGATACTATTTTTTAGCCACAACAGTTTCTGCTCTCACTTTCCAGGATTGCATGCCCAGAGAGTCAAATTTAATAGGGTAAATCTTTAATAATTTTTTTTCTAAAAATTTTACTAGTTTGCTTTTGTTCACTCCGGTTGCGTAGAACAAAAAGAAGCCTCCACCCCCTGCACCCAGTAGCTTGCCTCCAGAAGCACCATGATTCAAGGCTGCAGAATACAATTCATCAATTTCTGGTGATGATATTTTAGAAGAAAATTTCTGCTTGTAGCTCCAGGCATTGCCAAGAAGTTCACCGAAACCATTTAACCTACCCTTAAGTAGCATGTTCTTAATATCATAAGTATTTTGCACATTCAGCTCAACCAACTTTTCGATATCAGCGTTTTGGTTCAAGGAGCTCTTTTGATCCTGATGAATCGCTCCAGAGTCATGCTTTATTCCTGTGTCACAGAGAACTAGATTTGCCTCCAATTCTAAAATAGTTTTTTCGGTCAGTCTCAAAGGAGAGATAATGTTGCCATCATTCTTAAATTCAATAAAATTTATCCCTCCAAACGTGCAAGCATATTGATCCTGCCACCCACCCGCAATCTCTAAATCAAGTCTTTCGGCTTGAAATGCTATTTCAGATAATTCGTAAGAATCCCATTTATCATCTTTAAATTCGTTGAAACAGCCTAATACAGCTGCCGAAATAGCAGCAGAGCCTCCTAGACCTGAATTATTTGGATAGTCTGAAAAAATATCTAACTCAAAGCCAAACTGAGGGTCAATAATTTTTACCAAGGATTGAATAAGATTTAATGAAGTATTAGTTTCTAAAAATTCCATAATATTAGCTGCGCTAACCTCTTCATTTAAATCAGCTGATCGAACTATAACTTTTTGATCAACTCGTTTTGAGAGCACAGCATGACTATAAAAAGATACAGTCGCATTTATTACTGCCCCGGCATTCCTTAAAAAATAGTTAGTCACATCAGAGCCGCCTCCGCCAAAGC
>CAJWXO010000139.1 GCA_913049755.1 uncultured Cryomorphaceae bacterium | reverse complement strand
CATTACTTCTTTCATAAACTTCTCTTTTATTTAATCGTGACTCATGCCCTTTCCAGAATTCAAAATAATAAGGAGTAAATGAATAACCTCCCCAAAATTCTGGGCATTTTTTTAAATCATCGTTTTTTAAAGATTTACTATAATTTTCTTTAACTTGGTTATAAGAATTTATTGACTTTGATTGTTTAGATGAAATAGCTAATGCATTTTTTTCTTCTGATCTATCAAAAAAGTATTTTTGATTGAATTCATTTGAAGTTTTTTTAATTTTAGCCTTCATTCTAATTTGAACATTAGTACTAGGCCAATACACTAATGCTGCTATTTGAATATGAGATTTAAAAGAATATGCTTTAGGAGAGTTGTAGTTACTAAAAAAAATAAATTCATCATTTAAAATAAATTTAAGGTTTACATATCTAGAATCAATTTCACTTAGTTCCTTGTTATAAGAGGAAATTGAGATAGCCTCAATGCCTTTTTGACCTGCGTTAACGGCCTCATTATATTTCGCTTTAAAAAATAGGTAAGGAATTTCTTGATTTAAGTTATCAAATTTAATCATTGTAATAAAATTTTAAATTAATTATATATACATTATCACCAATCAAGAACTTTAAAAAAACTTATGAACAAAAAAGCTACATAATGCAGCTTCTTTAGTCTATTTATTTTTGAAAGTTGATAAACTTATTTATCGTAAGTCATAGGCTATAGCTTTATTTTTTGTTTTTATCCTTGCCCTACCTAACCTCCTTCGATAACTAAATGATTCAGTTAAACTGGTGTCGTATCAATTTATAGCTCTCGGTAAAAGTAAGTGATAACGAGCCGCACATTCGCTGCTCTTGCCTTTTTATACTGGCAAAAAAATACCATTTTTCACCCTTGGAGGTCACTGCCAGATAAAATGAGAATCTAGATTTCCTAAACTAGCTACTCAGTTTGAAAAGTAGGCTTATCTGAGTTGTCTTCCACAAACTCATAACGAAGTGTTCGCGCCAAACCTTCCTCAAGACTTACGGGAGGAACAAACCCAGTATCACTGACTGATGATGCAAATTGAGTAGTGCCCATGAACTTCTTAACCCGAACTCTGCTTACGGGCATGGGTTTTTGAAGTAACATTGCTGCGAAGTCAGCAAAATAACCTAATCCTATGCCAATAAAATTAGGAAGCCTCAATCCAACATCGAATTTACCAAAAAGTGTATTTCTTGCAATAGAAATCAATGTATTCATATCAAAATCAGGTTTATCAATATAATTATAGACATGCAGACCTGGCTTAAACGACAAACTATAATCAAGAAAGGCAGCCACATTTCCTACATAGGCCATAGATTTTTTGTTCTCTCCACCACCAAACATTACGAATCTACGAGAAGCAATCTGACGAAGTAAATTATACACATTGCCTCTATTACCCTCACCAAAAATGACGGTCGGTCTAACGATTATAAGAGTGCGATTATCTGGATCTTCAGCTTGCCACTCCTTATAAACCTTTTCCGCTAGATACTTTGTTCGACCATAATCATTAAAGTAGTTAGCTTCACCAGACTCATCAGTGTCAGCGGGTGCAAATCCATAGATTGCAACTGAACTAGTAAAAATAATTCTATTGATATCATACATTCGCGCAGCTTTACATACATTTACTGCACCTTGAATATTGACATCATCATACCGGCTTAGAGGGCGAATATCATCGCGGTGAACGGCAGCCAAATTAATAATGGTGGAACTTTGAGAAAGTACTTCTAAAGATTGTTGAACCTCTACGTCGGCTTTTATGACAGGATGTATTGTGACGCCTGATGTATCTATGTCAAAAACGCTAAAATCAAGATCTCTATTTTTAAAGCAATCCGCAAGCCTTGTACCCAAAAACCCTGCACCACCAATTATTGCTACATTTTTTTTACTCATTTAATAAACCTAAATAAAATTTAATTCAATATACCAGCCATCGGCGGCTGAAGATACCAATCTTTCATTAATCCATCAAAGATTTAACACAGCAAACACGATAACAATTATTTTTGTACCAAAAAGAAAAATTTTGAAACCTGGAGAGCTCAAAACGTCTCAGAAGCAATGAGAGTTTAATGTTTGATGCTTAAAACTAACCTTGGTATATGCTAAAACACTCGTCTACCGATTGACTGACTACTCAAACGTTTGACGACCGATTTATGCTCGATTTTATCATTGGAATATTCTTGTGTGCCAGCTTTTATCTTTTACGATATCTAAAACTTAACTCTTTCTCAAAATCTCCTCATTTTCTCTAAACCAATCATAGGTGCTACTAAGCCCGTCTTCCAAACTGATTTCTGATTGCCAACCAAGCGACTTTAATCGCGAAACATCCATTAGCTTACGAGCACTTCCATCGGGTTTTGAGGTGTTAAAATCCAGTCGCCCATCAAACCCTGTCACCTTGGCAATAGTTTCAGCAAGATCTTTGATAGTGCAATCAAGCCCAGTACCAACATTAATGTGTGAAAGCATGGCATCTGTATGAGCAGCATAAGTATCAGACTGCAAATTCATCACATGTATACTTGCCGTCGCCATATCATCCACATGAAGAAATTCTCGCATGGGAGCACCGGAACCCCAAATCTCGATTAATTTAGCCTTGTTAACAACCGCATCATGAAACCGACACATCATACCAGGAATTACATGGCTGTTCTGGGGATGAAAATTATCATTTGGACCATAAAGATTGGTAGGCATCACGCTTCTATAGTCTCGACCATACTGCCTATTGTAACTTTCACACAATTTGATTCCCGCTATCTTTGCAATTGCATAAGGCTCATTAGTTTGCTCGAGCACTCCCGTCAATAGAGCGCCTTCAGTCATGGGTTGAGGTGCAAGCTTTGGGTAGATACAAGAAGATCCCAAAAACAATAACTGTTGAACATTTGTAAGATGAGCTGCATGCACAACATTGGCTTGAATCATCAAATTTTCATAGATAAACTGCGCCGGATATTCGTTATTAGCATAGATACCCCCGACCTTTGCCGCCGCAAGATAAACCTGATCAACTTCATTGGCTTCAAAAAACTTTTTAACGGCATTTTGATTAAGTAGGTCTAACTCAGATCTTGAGGCT
>CAJWXO010000138.1 GCA_913049755.1 uncultured Cryomorphaceae bacterium | reverse complement strand
GCTATTGCCCTGGGTGGGCCTGGAGCAACTTTTTGGATGATAGTTTGTGGTTTGTTGGGAATGTCCACAAAATTCGTTGAATGTACTTTAGGAGTTCAATATAGAGATGTTGGGAAGGACGGTACTGTTTATGGCGGTCCAATGTATTATTTAAGTAAAGGATTGAAAAGTAGAGGATGGGTAAAGCTTGGAAAAGTATCAGCAGTGTTATTCGCGATATTTTGCATTGGAGGCTCTTTTGGGGGAGGTAATGCTGCCCAATCTAATCAAGCAACTATTGTTTTAAAAGATTTATTTGGTCTCGAAACTACTTTTGCAGGTGCTGTCATTGGTTTGATATTGGCGGCTTTTGTTGGAGTAATTATTATTGGAGGAATTAAAAGAATAGCTTCAGTTACGGAGAAGGTTGTTCCTCTTATGGCTGTACTTTATATTCTTGCGTGCCTATATATTTTAACTATTAATTTTAGTTATATCGACGATGCCATTGCCTTGATTTTAAAAGAAGCATTTAATCCAACGGCTATTGGTGTTGGAGGGATTATTGGTGTATTGATGGTGGGCTTTAAGAGAGCTGCATTTTCTAACGAAGCTGGCGCAGGTTCTGCATCAATTGCCCACTCTGCTGTGAAAACAAAATATTCGGCATCTGAGGGATTGGTAGCTTTATTAGAGCCATTTATTGATACGGTTGTTATCTGTACAATGACAGCTTTAGTAATAATTATTTTTAATTCAAATGGCGCATTTTTATACGGAGGAGATGGGTTTGGAGGAGTTTTAATTGATGGAGAGATTTATGAAGGTGCAGGAATCACATCGAAGGCTTTTGCGGAATATATTCCTTACTCATCAGAGTTTTTAACGATAGCAGTGGTATTGTTTGCTGTTTCAACGATGATCTCATGGTCTTATTATGGGCTTCAATCTTGGAAATATCTTTTTGGAAGAGGCAAGTTAGCTGACATGACTTACAAAGTTTTGTTTTTGATTTTTGTTATTATTGGAGCAGCAGCAAGTATGAATTCAATCTGGGCTTTTTCTGATGCTATGATTTTTGCAATGGTTTTCCCGAATATGGTTGGGTTATACTTCTTGTTTCCCATTGTTAAAGAGGAGCTCAAAAAATACTTAGAAGCAATAAAATCTAAGTGAAGACCTTCTTTTTATGATTAAAATTAAATTTTAGTCATTTATGGATTCCATTAATTAATAATGCTTTACATTTGCCATCCAATTGAAAGAAGGAAGCGACTTATGTTAGTAATACAAATCAAAGAAGGCGAAGGAGTTGATCGTGCATTGAAAAGATTCAAGCGTAAATTCGATAGAACGCAAACTATGCGTCAACTTCGTAAACGTCAAGCATTTATTAAGCCTTCAGTTAGTCGTAGGGCTGAATTTATTAAAGCCAACTATGTTCAGGGTCTGAAAATGAAAGAGGCTGAATAGTACAATAAAATATTTTAAATTGCCCCAAGAAGCTCTACCTTCTTGGGGCTTTTTTTGTTATATATGATTTTAAAGTATCAAGAATACCTTTTTTTTGAGCGTCGCTTATCAAAAGCCACGGTCATTGCTTATGTTAAGGATATTAATCAGTATCTCTTATTTCTAGAATTTCAAATAGGTTTAAATGATCCAATAAAAGCAAAACGTGCTCACGTTAGATCATGGGTTGCTTCCTTGGTCAATTTGGGTTTAGATCATCGTTCGGTCAATAGAAAGCTAAGTGCTCTAAAGGGCTTTTATAAATTTCTAGCTGAAGTAGAAGAATTGGATAAAAACCCTACTGAGGGCATTCCATCTTTGAAGGAGAAAAAAAGAATTGTGCGAGCTCTAACTCAAGATGAAATGAATTTGCTTTTAAATGAGAATTTGTTTCTTGACGACCGCTGTGGGAGGCGTGATAGATTTATTTTATTCACCTTATATGCATTCGGACTGCGGAGATCAGAACTCTTAGGTCTTCAAATGAATTCTATTGATATACGTGGCAGTAAGATAAGAGTTCTGGGTAAGCGAAATAAAGAAAGAGAATTACCCTGTATTCCCGAATGGTTAGAATTATATAAAATTCATTGTCACGATTGGCCTGAACTTGAATTAAAAGAAACTTTGTTTTTTGAGGAAAATGGAAATTCTTTGGACCCGAGACGTCTTTATTCCATAGTTCATTCGTATATTAATAAGGTCAGTAATATCGATTCAAAAAGCCCACATATTTTGCGTCACACTTTTGCCACACACCTGCTTGATATGGGGGCGGATTTGTCTTCAATTCGTGAATTATTAGGTCATGCGAATTTATCAGCTACTCAAATCTATACTCATGCATCGATGGAGCATCTTAAAAGTGTGTATTTAAAATCGCATCCAAGGAGCTAATGCGCTAAGCAACTAAGCAACTAAAGAATAATTAAAGAATATGAATATATCTATCAACGCTATTCATTTCAGAGCAAGTTCGAGTCTCATTTCGTTTGTCCAAAATCGAATAAATACACTAAAAAGGTTTAACTCGCGCATAGAATCTGCTAGGATTCATCTTAGATTAGAGAATGATCGCAGAAAAAAAAACAAAGTTGCGGAGATTTGTGTGCATTTACCTGGGAGAGATCTGGTAGTTAAGAAACGCGCTGAAACCTTTGAAAAATCATTGTCTTCGGCTCAATTAACGATAGGTCGACTCTTGTCCCGAAGTAATCGAAAAGCAAAGACTTTGAAAAAGCAATAAAAGACGCTTGCGGAGACCCTTTTATTTTCTACATTTGCAGTCCGTTTGAAAATTCGGAGAAGCTGTTGTGCAGCAACGTTCTTTATTTAACGCTCTTCAAAGAGATATTCACCTCTTTTAAAATGCCTCCATAGCTCAGTTGGTAGAGCCACTGATTTGTAATCAGTAGGTCGGCGGTTCAAGTCCGTCTGGAGGCTCATTCATTTTTTTGAAGTGCGTTAATGCTTTTTTGGCAAAAAAATAAATAATTGGGAGTGTCGCATAGTGGCTATTGCAGCAGACTGTAAATCTGTCACCTTACGGTATCGATGGTTCGAGTCCATCCACTCCCACAGCGTTTATATTTTTAAGCGGAAGTAGCTCAGTTGGTAGAGCATCAGCCTTCCAAGCTGAGGGTCGCGAGTTCGAA
>CAJWXO010000137.1 GCA_913049755.1 uncultured Cryomorphaceae bacterium | reverse complement strand
TTCAAGATGGCAAGAAGACATGGGAGGGAAGAAAAGAAGATGTACTTACAACAAATGAAAAAAATGTTGTTGATTATGTTTTTCGCAGTAATCTCTTCAAGAAAATGCGAAGTGCATTAGCTAAATCGTGATATGAAATTTTAGCCTAAATATTTTAAAATATTGTCATAAACCTTGGTGCTATCCCAAGTTTTTTCAATATCTGGCATTGCCATTATTTTTTCCATAATCTTTTCTTGTTTTTTACCTGTAGCAAGAGCCTTTGAATATGGTATATGTGAAAATGTAACCTGAGAGTATAACGGTATCCATTTATCCGGATACAATTCGCTGAATCTATTTTCTATTTTTTTTCTCAATAAAAAATCTGGCTGTCCGGTATGATCTCTCATCTCGATAAAATTATGCATTGCTAGATCTGAAATCGCATCGGCGTCTGGCTTTCGGGTATTGCTAAAAGAATCGAAAGCCTCATTTAAATCGCTCGATTTTTCTAAAATCTCATCAAAAACCCTGCAGTCTTCAAATCCAGAATTCATCCCTTGGCCATAAAATGGAACTATTGCATGAGATGCATCACCTAAAATCATTGACTTTCCCTTTACATTCCAAGGGCGACATTTAATAATTACCAGGCTTGAAGTTGGATTCGATTCCCATTGCTTATCAAAATCCTCCATTAAACTTAAGGCATCTGGGAATATATCATTCATAAATTTTCGGGCCTTAAAAGGTGAGCTTAGTGTGTCGAAACTAAGCTCACCTTTTAACGGGAAGAATAATGTACATGTAAAACTTCCATCTGGGTTTGGCAAAGCAATAAGCATATATCCTCCTCTAGGCCATATGTGTAGAGCCTCTTTTTCCATTTTAAAATTCCCGGATTCATCGGGTGGAATATTAAGTTCTTTGTATCCATGATCTATGTACTCTTGGGAGTAAGAAAAACCATCTCTACGTTGAAATGCCATCCTGATCTTTGAAAAAGCTCCATCTGTTCCGAATACCGCATCATTATTTATCTCAATTTCCTTAGAGTCGTTGTCAAAAACAACAGATCCAGCTTCAATATTCGCAGAAATACATTTGTGATTGAAATTAATTTTAATATTGGGATCAGATTCAGCTTTTTCTATTAAAATTTTGTTTAATCCTCCCCTGGAAACGGAGTAAATAGCCTGGCCATTTTTGCCATAATTCTGAAAGCTGAGTTCTCCGTTGATACTGTGCATTACTCTGCGGTACATCGGTATTGCTGAATTCATTACTTCTTGAGAGATTCCAACTTTTTTCAATGCGGCCCAGCCTCTTTCGCTTAGTGCCAAGTTTATAGACCTGCCTTCGGAATTTTTTAGTTTTCTAGGATCTTTTCTTCGCTCGTAAATATCTACTTTATATCCTCTTTTCGATAGGTATAGACTCAAAAGGGAGCCAACTAATCCAGCTCCAACTATAGTTAATTTTTTCATTGTTTTAAAGATTCATAAAGGGCTTTTTCGAGTCTAGATATATCTTCATAATTATTATAAAGTGGTGCTATTGCCATCCGAATAGTGCCTGGCTCTCTCCAGTCTGCAATAACACCATTTTTTGTTATTTGTTCAAAGAACAAGCGATTTCGGTTTGCAAATTGGACAGAAACTTGACCGCCTCTTTTATTATCTTCACGAGGGGTGATAATCTCAATTTCTTCGCCGGTTTCTGCCTTTAGATGATCAAGCATATTCATTAGCGTTCTGCTTAATACCAATGATTTTTCACGTAATAATTTAAATTCAACGAGATCGAATATATCTAGAGATGCTCGCAATGCAGCCATTGAGAGAACAGGGGCATTACTTACTTGCCATGATTCTGCGGTTTTGATGGGGTCAAAATTTGTTCCCATGTCAAATCGAGAAGATTTATCATGGCCCCACCAGCCCGCAAATTTATTTAAGTTGCTTCTGTGATGTTTTTCATGAATAAATAAACCTGCTGTGCTTCCTGGTCCAGCATTTAAATATTTATAAGTGCACCATGCTGCAAAGTCGACATTCCAATCATGCAGTTTTAAAGGAGTGTTTCCCATTGCATGGGCTAGATCCCATCCAACATTGATTCCTTTCTTTTTAGCTGCCTTAGTGATTTTATCTATGTCATAAAGTCTTCCTGTGTAGTAATTCACTCCGCCAATTAAAAGAACCGAGATGCGATCCCCGTATTCGGATATGGCATTAATGATTTCGTTATCATTAGGTACTCCTGTTTTATCAGAGCCAGAGACTTCAATCAATTCATCTTCACTGTATCCATGCATTTCAAGTTGACTAACTATTGCATAACGATCACTAGGGAATGCTTTCTTTTCACATAGGATCATGGGCCTTTTTTTCGAGGGCCTATAAAAACTTGCAAGAGCAAAATGCAAATTTGCAGTTAGCGATCCCATGGCAACAACTTCTGTTTTCAAAGACCCTGATAGTTTCGCAAGAGATTCGTTAAAGTATTCATGGTAAGGCATCCATGGATTTTTTGCTTTAAAATGACCATCAACACCTAATTCTTTCCAATCATTTAATTCCTGCATTACAGCCTCTTTTACCCCTGTGGGCTGAAGGCCTAAAGAGTTGCCTGTAAGGTATATACATTCTTTTTTATCCCATTTAGGGATATGGAATTTTTCTCTGTAAGAATGCAGTAAATCCAGAGCGTCTAAATCCCTTGCTTCAGAAATAGTTAAAAAAGCGTTCATAAACCTAAACTTTTGGGGTGCAAGTTAGGTTATATGAGAAGTAATTTTGTTTCAAACTAAAAGAATAGCAAAGGGATTATGTCAAAGGAATTTGAAAGGCGTCATATAGGCTCGAAAAGTCAAGATTTAGATAAAATGTTGGATCGCATTGGTATCGATAGTCTTGAGGATTTGATTCTTGAAACAGTTCCAAGCCCAATTCGTCTTAAAGAAGAAATGCCAATATCTGAGGGTATTAGTGAGGCTGATTTTTTAAGTCACATGTATTCTTTGGGGAAAGAGAATGAGATTTTCAATTCTTTTATTGGTCAGGGTTATTATCCTACAGCTACTCCTGCTGTTATTCAGCGTAATATTCTGGAAAATCCAGGATGGTATACCGCATACACACCTTACCAAGCGGAAATTGCTCAA
>CAJWXO010000136.1 GCA_913049755.1 uncultured Cryomorphaceae bacterium | reverse complement strand
GCAATTTTTGCTGGTGCCATCGGAATATCTATTTCCGTCATCAGCTGTTTGAACTTTTCACGGTCCTCTGTAATATTTATTGCATCTATATCGACACCAATAATTTCAACATTATAATCCTCCCAAATACCTTGACTATCAGCTTCAATGCATAGATTCAAAGCTGTTTGGCCTCCCATAGTAGGTAAAACAGCATCAATTTTCCTTTCTTCTAATATTTTTATTAGAGAGTCCACTTCCAAGGGAAGTAGGTAAATGTGATCTGCGACAACTTCATCCGTCATTATTGTCGCTGGATTAGAATTTATCAAAGACACCTCTATCCCTTCTTCTCTCAATGATCTTGAAGCCTGTGATCCAGCATAATCGAATTCACATGCTTGACCTATTACAATAGGGCCGCTACCGATAATTAATATTGATTGAATTTTAGAATTTTTAGGCATATGTCAGATATTTAATTCAAAAATCGTAAGAAATTGAAACAAAAAAAAAGGTGTTGATAATTCAACACCTTTTATATATATTTTTTGAAGGCATTAACCTTTATGATTGCTTTCGTCTGAAACAGTCAAACTTTTACGTCCGCGTATTCTTCTTAGTGCAAGAACTCTTCTTCCATTAGCTGAAGCCATGCGCTCACGGAAACCGTGCTTATTCTTGCGCTTTCGTTTTGAAGGTTGGTATGTGCGTTTCATTTTTATAGTACTTATTCGGTCGGCAAATATATTTCAATTTTTTCAACTTACACATATAGATATCTTTGAAATATGAAGCAAGTAGTCTGGATTACCGGAGCATCATCAGGAATTGGAGCGGCATTAGTCCGTCAATACTGTAATTCCGGCCATTATGTTATTGCAACAGCACGTTCAAAACAGAGATTAGAAAAAGTTATTTCCTCTTGTTCAAGTCCTGAAAATGTGACAATTTCAATTGCAGACCTTGAAAATTTAGACGAATTACAACAATTGGTTACCAATCTATGGGGAATTCATCAAGGAATTGACACTGTGATTCTAAATGCAGGAGTTGGTCAATGGGGAAGTGTACAAGACACTAAAATTGAAGTTGAAAACAAAATTTTTAACTTGAATTTCTGGTCACCAATTCAAACAACAAAATTTCTTCTACCTAAAATGCAGAAAAAAGGGTTTGGAAAGATTATTTGCATCGGTAGTATGGCGAGTCAGTTTGGTCAACGCAATTTAGCTGCTTACTCAGCGAGCAAGTCCGCATTAAATATTTATATGGAATCCTTGAAAGAAGAGCTCTATAAATCACCAATTACAGTTCAAATAATAAACCCTGGTATTATTAATACCAAAATTATGAGTTCTGCACTAACCGCTAAAGGAGAAAGACTTAATAAAGTTGGAAGAGCTCAAGAAAAAGGAATGAGTCCTGAAAAACTAGCTCAGAAAATTTATCAATTCAGTAAAACAAGGCGATTTCATAAATTTTTTACCGGAATTGAAGGTTTAGCGCTTCCTTTGCATCGATTTTCACCCAAACTTTTATATTTTCTTTTACGCCGGAGATATGCAGATTAATTCTAAACATATAAATTCACTCGCATCAATATCAAGTGATTTTAAATCTAAGTCTCCATGTAAATTCGTTGTCCTCGATGACTTTCTTATTCCAGGAATAGCAGATAAACTACATTCAAATTTCCCTCCTTTAGATTCTCTAAAAGTTAAAAGAAAGAGTCTAAATGAAAATAAAGTTGAGGACTATCATTTTGAACGATGGGATCCTTCTTTCAGTCAGGTCAGGGAAATGATTCAGTCAAATGAGTTTCTAAATTGGATGAGTGAGCTTACTGGAATACCTAAGCTTGTTAGCCCAAATAATTCTCTCGGTTCCGGAATCCATCAAGGTGGTGATCGCAGCTTTGTAGATGTTCATATTGATGTGAATTTTGACCCAAAATCTGAGATGTGGCGGCGTATAAATCTACTTATCTATTTGAATAAAAATTGGAATGAAGAATATGGGGGACATCTAGAAATATGGAAACCGGATATGTCAAAATGCGAACATTCTATTTCGCCTTTATTCAATAGAGCTGTCATTTTCCTAACTGATGAAAACAGCCCTCATGGATACAAGGCTATTAATATCCCGGAAGGAGAAAGTCGAAAAAGCTTTTATGCCTATTATTATACGGAAATTGGTGAAGGTTTTAAATACAGTGATTCCCGATTTATTCCTCGACCAAATGATAGTTTTTATAAAAGCATTGCAACTAAAGTCAAAGAGCGCATAAAGATTCAGGCAAAAAGATTACTCAAAAACGTAGGAATAAAGTCTCTAGACTTTCAAGACAAGAATAAAAAATAAAGTGAGTACAAAATTTGGACCTCACACCAACAAAAAAAAAATTTCATGGCAGGCTTTAACCGGTATTGCTAAAATGTACGTTTACATAAAGCCATTTCAAACTGAGTTTGCATTGGGGATGGTATTTTTGATTTTGTCATCGGCAACAGCCCTAGCCTTCCCATCTTTTCTTGGTGATTTAGTTGATGCAGCGCAAAAATCTCCGCAAAAAATAGATGGCATAGCCTTAACTCTAGCTTTTTTATTGATGTCACAAGCCATTTTTAGTTTTGGTAGAATCGTTTTTTTTGAACGAGTTGCTCAAAATGCATTAGCCTCATTAAGACAGGCGATGTACAGTCATCTCATTGACTTACCAATTTCATTTTTTCACAGCAAAAGAATAGGTGAATTAACCAACCGCTTACAATCTGATATTGGAGTGCTTCAAGAGACTTTTACAAGTACTCTAGCAGAATTCATAAGACAATTAGTAATAATTGTTGGAGGAATAGCATTATTGGCATATACGTCGGTAAAACTCACTTTTTTTATGCTAACCGTACTTCCATTTATAATTTTATTAGCAATAATTTTTGGTGGTAAAATTAGAAAATTCTCAAAATCAGTTCAGGACGCCTCAGCTTCGAGTAATATTATTGTTGAACAGAGTTTATCCGCTATTGCTACTGTAAAAGCATTTACTAGTGAAAACAGAGAGCGCTCGAAATATAAAAAATCAACACAGCGTGTAGCTAATCTCGCAATTACAGGAGGGATTTTACGAGGTGGATTTGCTAGCTTTCTAATTCTTGGTCTATTTGGAGCATTAGTTTTAGTAGTGTGGAAAGGTACAAGTCTCATTTCAACTGGAGAACTGGATCCAGGACAGCTTTTTAGTTTTGTTATATA
>CAJWXO010000135.1 GCA_913049755.1 uncultured Cryomorphaceae bacterium | reverse complement strand
CCAGTGTGGGGGTTCACCCTCTCAGGTCCCCTACCTATCGTAGCCTTGGTGAGCCATTACCTCACCAACAAGCTAATAGGCCGCATGCCCATCTTTTACCGCCGGAGCTTTCCTCGCTCAATCATGCGATTGTGCGAGCATATGGGGCATTAATCCGAATTTCTTCGGGCTATTCCCCAGTAAAAGGTAGGTTGCATACGTGTTACGCACCCGTGCGCCGGTCTCAAACATCCGAAGACATTCTACCCCTCGACTTGCATGTGTAAGGCCTGCCGCTAGCGTTCATCCTGAGCCAGGATCAAACTCTCCATTGTAAGGTTGTTTGATCTGGCCTCTTGAAGTATCTCATTAGAATCTTCGAGTTGGAGCTCTTTCGATTTCACAATATGTTAAAGAACGTTGAAGTCTTAATCTTCGTCTTAATCCCTTATAAAGAAGTCTAGATAAATCTATTATTCTGTTTGGGGAGTGCAAATGTAGAACGACTTTTTGATTGAGCAACACCCATAACGGAAAAAAACTATAAGTATTTGTTAACGCACTGTTTATCAGCATTTGAAGACTGAAAAAAAAATCTAAGGAGTAGAAATTGTCACTGGCAAAACCCTGCCAGCAAAAGATTTGTGCCCAAAAAGCACAAATTCAGATATATAGTTTCCCATTTGACTCGAAGTTGTTGGTGCTGAATAATCAGGGAAAGCCTCTTTCAACATTTCCGTTTGGACCGCTCCGAGGCATAAAGCATTAAAAGTAGCATCTCTACCACCCAATTCTACCTGAAGACATTCTGTAAGAGCTGCAAGAGCACTTTTTGAGCTAGAGTAGCCAGCAAGACCAGGAAACTTTTCTGAGCCCTGAAAACCGCCCATGCTAGAAATATTAATAACATGAGCTCCTTGATTTAGGATTGGAAACAACTTCTGAATTAATAATGCTGGCCCAATCCAGTTTACTTGTGCAAGATTTTTGAAGTCTGTCTCTGAAATTTCGAGAAATGGCTTATTCACTAGAAGACCAGCGTTATTTACAAGCCCGTCTATCTTGATTTCTTTGTTTTTAAAGTAGTCCATTAATTTCTTAATGGAATCTAAATCTCCAGGGTCCAGAATTAATCCTGTACAGCCGGATATATTTATTTCTTTTCTGCTGCAAGCATAAACCTGGTGACCTTTTTTAGCCAAGGAAATACAGACATCTCTACCAATGCCTCTTGAGCTTCCTGTCACTAAAATAGTTTTCATTTAATTACTGCAATTCCGGTTTACATCCGCAACTTGCCGAGCATGAGGATTGACTTTGATCCTTTGGCTTGGGAACAAATGCATACCCGAAGGAAAGAAAGAAGATTGTATAAAGAAGTACTGCAACCATGTGTTAAAGATATATATTCTAATTAAGCTAAAACACTGTAAGACAAAAATGCTGCTCCGTATGCCAAAATCCCTAATATTAAAAATTGAATTGCAGCAAATTTATGACTTCTCGTTTCTCTAGCGACAACAGCATATGTGCTCATACATTGCATTGCAAAGGCATAAAATAGTAATAGTGAGACTCCGACTGCTAGGTTGAAATAAGGCTCACCCGTTTCTGGGTTTTTTTGTTTCGCCATTTGTTCGCGAATACTTGATCTCTCATTATCATCAACACTATATAAAGTCGCCATTGTTCCAACAAAAACTTCTCTAGCCACAAATGAAGACAATACAGCAATTGAAACTTTCCAATCAAACCCTAATGGTTTCATTACTGGCTCTATAGCTTTTCCCATTTTACCCACATAACTATCCTCAATGGGTATGGCTACATAATCTTGGGTGAAATCAGGAGTTTTTCCTGGCCCGAAACTTGCAAAAAACCATAAAACAACACTGATTGCTAAAATTATTTTTCCTGCCTCCGTGACAAAACTTTTGGTTCTATTAATTATCGCATGGCCAACATTCCGTAATTGAGGAACCCGATACGAAGGCATTTCTAATAAAAACGGGATTGATTGAGCTTTAGGCATTATCTTATTCAAGGCCGCTGATCCTAAAAGGGCAGTAAAAAAACCAATCATGTATAAACTAAATAATACTAACCCCCTCAAACTCAAACCAAAAAAAGTCTGATCAGGAATAACCAAGCTAATCAAAAGAGCATATACCGGTAACCGAGCTGCACATGTTATCAATGGAGCGACAGCAATAGAAAGCCACTTCTCACGACTATTCTCCATATTTCTTGTTGACATTATAGCTGGAATAGCACATGCCGTGCCCGAAACCATCGGAACAACGGATTTACCACTAAGTCCAAAAGGACGCATGAACCTATCCATTATGAAAACCACTCGAGACATATATCCTGACTCTTCTAAAAGAGATATCAATCCAAATAATATAGCTATTTGCGGAATAAAAATTAAAACTCCAGCAATACCCGGAATAATACCATTTGTAATTAAATGACTGAAAAACCCATTGGGTAGATTCGATTTTAAAATATTTGATAACTGGGCAAACTGGTCATCAATGAAATTCATAGGAGCCTCACTTCCAAAAAATAAAGCTTGAAATAATAAAAACATGAGTATCAACAGTATGACACTACCCCAAAACGGATTAACTGCCCACTTATCTAGACGAGCAGTCCATCTGCGGTCTTTTCCGGGATGTGTGACAAAGAATTCGCGCAGCCATTCATTAACTCTTCGATATCTTTTAATAGCTTCATCTGCTCGAGCTCGGGCAATTGTTTTACCCGTACTACTAATTAATTCCTCATATTCAGTACCACTAAGTCCAAATAACCATGACTTATATGGTATATCGAAATTTTTATCCTCGGATACTTTGTTGATCCATTCTAAATGAAGTCCACCAGGCTGAAAAAAGGGAATATTTTGTGATACTGAAGCAGTCAAAATATTATCTTGAAGCTCTTTTATTCCGTGCCCTAATCGGCCATTTACAAGAGTAATTGGTACCCCAAGAGACTTACTGAGCCCTGAAACATCAAGTTCCATTCCTTTTCGCTCCATTTCATCACTCATTGTTACTGCCAACACTGCCGGTATACCTAAATCAATAATCTGGGTGAAGACGAATAAACATGTTTTTAAATTCGTTCCGTCGGCTAAACCAATGACTACATCAATTTTCTCATCTACTTTTTCATTTAAAAAAGAATCCATAACAACCTGCTCATCTGGAGATGAAGGGTGAAGAGAATAAATTCCTGGAAGATCTATTATTTCTGCAAGGACCCCTGGAGCAAGCTTA
>CAJWXO010000134.1 GCA_913049755.1 uncultured Cryomorphaceae bacterium | reverse complement strand
TACAAAACCTGGATAGTCATTGCACGCTATTGGTGTTTTACCTAATTTTTTTGATAATTGTATTATTGTAGCTGTAGTCTCGTCCGAAGTTTTATAGCCACTTATTATTTCTACAAGCTTCATTACTGGTACAGGATTCATGAAGTGCATTCCAATTACATTCTCCGGATATTTAGTGACTGCAGCAATTTTTCCTATTGAAATCGAAGAGGTATTAGTGGCTAAAATAGTTTTATCAGAAACTAAATTACTTAGACTTGAAAAGATCTCGAGTTTTAGTCTTTCGTTTTCTGTGGCGGCTTCAATTACTAATTCTGCCGATGCTACAGCTTGTTTAAGATCGCTAATCAATCGGATTCTCTCAAGTGATGATTGGCCAACAGCTACCGTTAATATTTCTTTACTTACCTGTCTATTGATGTTTTTTTCAATATTAATTATTGCTTTAGCCAATGCTTCCTCATTGATGTCAAAAAGCATCACCTCAAATCCATTGATGGCGAAAACATGGGCAATTCCATTGCCCATTGTACCGGCTCCGATAACTGTTATTTTATTCATGATGCGAAAGATACGTAGAGATCACTTTCCGCGACCCTGAATTATTGTCCAAACTGTATAGATTAAAACCTTTATATCATTAAAAAACGACATATTTTCAATATAAATCAGGTCATATTTCATTCTAGATACCATTTCCTCAACATTACTGGCATATCCAAACCTCACCATTCCCCAACTTGTTATACCTGGCCTAACTTTATAGACATGCCTATATTGAGGTGCTTGTGCTATTATTTTTTCAGCATAAAAAGACCTCTCTGGTCTTGGACCAACAATGCTCATGTCACCTTTAAGGACATTCCAGAATTGTGGTAACTCATCCAATCTATATTTTCTTAGGAATTTACCTATTGATGTTATTCGAGTATCTTCCTCACTACTCAATTGAGGGCCATCCTTTTCGGCATTAATACGCATGGTTCGAAACTTGTAAATATTAAATATTGTTTGGTTCTTTCCGATTCTAAGTTGAGAAAAGAAAACCGGTCCCCCTGTAAGTCTAACCATTATTGATAAAAGCATTAGTAACGGAGAAATTAAAACCAAAACCAATATGCTGATTAAAATATCTGTTAATCTCTTTGAGTTTCTTTGCCATGGGTTCATCGGATCTATATGCCATTCCATTAATGGAACACCATGATCATCTATTTTCACTTGTCCTGAAAGTATTCCATACGTATCGGGAATCATGAATGTTCGAACCCTAGATGTTTCTAGGTCTAATATCAAATTTGTGAGCTGATGGTGCTTCTCAGGGGCCAATGCCACAATGCAATCTTTAATATTCAAATCATTTATACAGGCACTAAGGTTTTTGATGCCTCCAACCATAGGTATATCGCTTAGAGAGCCTTGATTGTCTTGATCCTCCTCCTCCTCTTCGGTATTTATCCATCCAGAAAAAATCTCACCTGACCAGTAGGAATGGAGAGATAATGATTCTAAATTTTTCTGAATTTCTGATCTTGAACCAATAATAAGTGTAGGGAAAGAGTATTTTTTAGATAAAATATTCTTTTGAATAAAAGATCCCAAAACGATTCTATTTAAAATAGATCCTAAAAAAATAATTCCAGAAAAAATACCTGCTGTCTTAAAGTAATCTTTGTAATCTGTCACAAAGTCATTTAAAAGAAAAATTAAAAAATAGAACGTTGAAAAAACAAAACATACCTGAATAATGAGTCTTATCTCGGTCAAACGAGACTTTCTTATTGGATTGATGTACAGGCCTATTAATCCAACTGAAAAGATCCAGAGTATTGATGTTATCAAAGCGCCTAGACTATAAAAATTATCCCAATGCATTGTCTCTAGTCCAAACCTAGCTGGTTCTATAACCGCTTTTCGATATGAATACAGTGCAGTGTATGCAATCCAAGCCGAAACAAAGTCACATAGGACATATGCAAATCGCCATAATATTTGATGAATTTTTAAATCAAGGCCCTGTTTTTTCATTCGTAGTAAAGAAGTCTGACATTATCGATTAAGATCGTATCTAATTTACCATTATTGAGTTTTGCAGAACCCATAAAAATTTTAAAAGCATTGGCCTGCGGGGATCCTGAAACCTCAGTAACCAAATTTACATAACCGTGACTCCATTCCGAGTTTGGTAAGAATGTAGCTGTTGGCATTTGGATTATTTGCCCTGGATTAATTGCAATCACGCCAATAGTTAATGGGTTGGTTATATGATAGTCAAATTCTACATATACATTTTCACCACCCTTTGGGAGGGCGAAGTTATCGATGCTGCTGACTTCAAATTTACAAATTCCAGTATCGAGGATAGCCATCCCGCTGTATATATTTTCTTCTCCTTGTGGGGGTGGGAATTTTATGTCAGGATTGGAAGTGAGTATCCAGTTGGTATCACTTTGGTTAGTGGTTCCCAATTTTCTCCCTCCAGATTCAAACGTTTCGAGGCTTTCTATTTGCAGATCTCCTTGAGGTGCATTGAAATCATAAGAAACAATCTTGTTGGATCCATCAGTGACGTCAAGGGTTTTTCCCTTTTCAAGATCTATCGACAACTCGATTGGCTGATAAAATGGATATATACCTCTAAATGTTGATACACCATTTATGTCAATCCCTGGTTCAAGTTTTAAATTATAAGATCCATCATTATCTATTAATACCGGTATTTCAACAGGCAATTCAAAAGCTCCAAGATTATCATTATTTACTTTGATCCAAACAGAAGAGATTTTAGAACTAGAATTGCCATATGACGAATTCGGGCTTGGGGACATAGATAGCTCTTCAATTTTCAAATATGCCGGCTTTTCAATGGAATTATTATCACAGCTGGCTAAAATGCTCATGCAGAGGTATAAAATAAAAAAAATGAAAATCTGTTTCATCTGACAAATGTAGAGTAGTGATCCCATTGTAAATTGCCAACTAAAAAAAACACTTTTGGATACTACCAAGCATCAGGGTCAAAGACAGCATTTAATTGAAGTGCTCAAGGAGAAGGGGATATTTGACGTTAATGTCCTTCAGGCTATTGCCAATGTGCCCAGGCATGAGTTTCTGGACAGCTCATTTGAAGAGTTTGCCTACCGCGATGTTGCATTTCCCATAAGGGCTAAGCAAACGATTAGCCAACCTTACACCGTTGCATTTCAATCCCAGTCTTTGGGGTTGGGCAGAGGAGCTAAAGTTTTAGAAATTGGAACCGGTTCTGGATATCAAGCTGCAGTCCTTGTTGAG
>CAJWXO010000133.1 GCA_913049755.1 uncultured Cryomorphaceae bacterium | reverse complement strand
GCTTTTCTTACTTTGTTCTAAATCATCTTCCCGTTTGGGATTTTCGCGTTTATAAACCAGGAACCGATGTTTCAGAGGCTATGATGTCAGCTGAAGAGCTGGGTTTGACACCTCCAGTATATGAAACATATTATACTATGTCAGGGGTAAATGGTGAATCCTTTGAGATTTCTGGAACTGATTATATCAAAGAGAAGATTTGGGAAAAGGACTTTACTATAGATCCTGATGGAACATTTTCTAAAAAAATTAGTGATGGTTATGAGCCTCCTATTCACGATTTCACTATTAATATTAATGGGGTAGATCAAACTCAAGAGTATATATCAGGTGATGTTATTTGGTTAGTCGCTTATGATTTTAATAAGGCTAATTATAGCGAATTAAAACGTTTAACAAAAGAATTAAGCAATTACTCTCAAAAATCTAATTTCAAAGTAGTTGGAATGACTTCATCTTCTGACGAAAGTATTAATAAATTGATAAATGAAACATCTTGTACTTTCCCTTGGGCGGTAATGGATGGCACAGCACTAAAGACGATTAATCGTTCAAACCCTGGGATTACTATTTTAAAAAATGGAGTTATTCTACGTCATATTCATTTTAATGATGCTGTTTTCAACTTTAAAGTAGTTGAATCATATTTTCAAGAATGAAATCACGTTGGAAAGCAATTTTTCAATCTGCAATTGTTCTTTTAGGAGTTGTAACCTTAGTTTTTTTTCTTTTTCATGCTGTCGCTGGAGATCCTGCTAGAATGATGCTTGGGCAGGTGGAAGATCCTATTGCTTTGGAAGCTCTTCGCCTAGAGTACGGTTTAGATAAGCCTTTGGCAATTCAATATTGGAATTATATTCAAGGATTATCACCCATTGGTTATCGTAATGATATATCTTGGGGTTTTCGTTGGCCTGACCTTCAAACATCTTATCAAAATAAAGGTGTTCCTGTTGTTTCCCTGTTGGCTAAATCATTGCCAAATACTGGGATATTGGCCTTAGTCTCTATGTTTTTTGCTCTTTTTTTTGGGATCCCAATCGGTCTTTTAGCAGCAATAAGATCAGGAACTTGGATCGATCGACTCGTAGTAATACTATCTACAGCAGGAATGGCACTGCCTAGTTTTTTTAGTGCTGTTTTAATAGGTTGGATTTTTGGTTTTGTTCTTGGCCCATGGACAGGACTTCCAATGACTGGAAACCTTATTGAATTGGATGATTTCGGTGAATATGAGATATATAACTGGCACCATATAATATTGCCATCATTTACTTTAGGAATAAGACCTTTAGGAGTTATTGCTCAAATGATGCGATCCTCAGCTCTTGAAGTTTTGTCTCAAGATTATATCAGAACAGCTTATTCAAAAGGTTTAACAAAAAGTCAAGTTTTGAAAAGGCATGTTCTTCGAAACTCTTTAAATCCATTGGTTACTACAGTTTCAGGCTGGTTAGCTGGCCTTTTTTCAGGAGCAGTATTTGTGGAATCAGTGTTCGGGTGGAACGGGACAGGTAAAATGATGGTTGATGCTCTTGAGTCTAGAGATTTCCCAGTCGTAATGGGCTGTGTTTTGTCCTTGTCCGCCGTTTTTGTGGTAATTCAATGGTTTGTTGAAATGTCGTATCGATGGATTGATCCAAGGCTTTCTTAGGGCTAATAAAATTGCATATGTTAAATTTTGTTTTCTTAATTATGCAGAATCATTGCAAACTTATTTTGATAGTTATTAATAGATAAATAAAACTTTATGAAAATATTGGCAGGGAATTGGAAGATGAATACAACTCCTGAAGAGGGTATGTCTCTTTTAGAACAAATCTCTAACTCTTTAACTAGCGAGGTTGTTGGAGATATTCGCGTTGTAGTTGCCCCTCCCTCATTGCATTTAATTCCAGCGGTTGAAAAACTTTGGGAAAATCCGGAGATTGCAGTTGCAGCACAAAATTGCCATCATAAAGATTCTGGGGCATTTACAGGTGAAATATCTCCGGAAATGCTTTTGAATTCAGAAGTGGATGCCGTAATAATAGGCCATTCAGAACGAAGAGAGTATTTCCAAGAAACAGATGATTTAGTGGCATTGAAGGTTAAAGCCGCCTTAAAGCATCATTTGATTCCAATTGTTTGCGTAGGTGAAAAATTAGAACAGAGAAGGTCTGGAACTTTTCTCAATGACACATGGACACAATTGAAGATCGCTTTGAGTGATCTTTCGCCAGAAGGTCTTGCAGATGTTGTTGTTGCATATGAGCCTGTTTGGGCTATTGGGACTGGAGAAGTAGCTTCCCCCGAGCAAGCTCAAGAAATGCATGCTTTTCTCAGGGGTAAATTGAAAGAGACATTTGGAAATGGAGATTTACCTATATTATACGGAGGTTCATGTAAACCATCCAATGCAGATGATATTTTTGCTCAACCTGATGTGGATGGTGGCCTTATCGGAGGGGCTTCGCTAAACGCTGATGATTTTCTTCTTTTGGTAGAGAAATTGAGAAAATCTTAATGAATTATATCCGGATTTCAATCAGAGTTTCAAATGCAAATGCCATTGATTTTGTAATTGCTGACCTGCAAGATAAACCCGTTGAGTCCGTTGAGATAAAGGGTCTAGATGTTTTAGCTTATGTGCCAAAAGACCAATATAAAATAATAACAACTGATGATTTCCCTCTTGGTCTTTCAAAAGGTCCTTTAAACATTGAAACGGAGGAAATACCTCATCAAAATTGGAATATTAACTGGGAGTCAAACTTTTCTCCGGTAAATGTCGAAAATCAAGTTTTAATAAAAGCACCATTTCATTCTGATCTTGACATAAACAAATATCAATATTTGATCGAGATCAATCCAAAAATGTCTTTTGGGACTGGTCACCATCCTACTACATACCTCATGATTCAGGAGCTTCTTAAACTTGATTTAAAGGAAAAGCAAATTCTTGATATGGGCTGTGGCACAGGTATATTGACTGTTTTGGCAGTAAAGATGGGAGCTAGCAGGGCTATTGGTGTTGAGATTGATCCTTATTCCGCTCTAAATGCAGGAGAGGCTATAGAGGTTAATAATGTATCTGATAGTGCTGATATTTATACAGGAGGAGCGGAGCTTATATCTTCCAAGGGTACTGCTCATGGTAGCTATGACTATATTATGGCAAATATAAATAGGAATACTCTGCTTTTAGATATGGAGTCATATGCAAATAATTCTTCAGACGGCACCCTTTTGCAGCTTAGTGGCTTTTATTTAGATGATGTTGATAAGGTTTTAGAACGTGCAAAAGATTGTGGATATTTTTTGGTGAGTCAGTCATCAA
>CAJWXO010000132.1 GCA_913049755.1 uncultured Cryomorphaceae bacterium | reverse complement strand
CTGGTTCGTTAATGAGCGTTCCACAACGTGACATTATTCCTGAAGGCATTAAAGAGCAACTCATCGTGGAACTTTATTCAAAATAAGATTATGGCTATCCTTCAATTTCAAAAACCTGAAAAGGTTATCGTTAATTCAACAACAGATACATACGGTCAATTTGAATTCCGTCCACTCGAGCCAGGTTACGGCTTAACCGTAGGTAACGCCTTGCGTCGAGTATTGTTAAATTCTCTTGAGGGATTTGCATTTACCTCTGTCAAGATTTCAGGTGTGAGTCATGAGTTCTCAACAATTAAAGGTGTTGTAGAAGACGTGACAGAGATAATTCTGAACTTAAAGCAAGTGCGTTTGAAACGTCAAATTGATTCATCTGATTCGGAAAGCGTGAAAGTTAATCTTTCCGGTAAAGAGGTGCTAACGGCGGGTGACCTAGCTTCGTTTATGACTTCATTTCAAGTTCTTAATCCAGATTTAATTATTTGTAACTTAGATCAGTCTGTAAATATTGAAATGGACTTGTTTATTGAAAAGGGACGTGGATATGTGCCTGCGGAGGAAAATAAGAAACTTGATAGTCCTTTAGGAACTGTCGCATTAGATTCGATATATACTCCTATTAAAAATGTAAATTATCATATTGAGAATTTTAGAGTTGAACAAAAAACGGACTTTGAAAAACTCATAATGGAAATCGAAACGGATGGTAGTGTTATTCCTCAGGATGCTCTTACTGATGCCGCACAAATTTTGATTCAACATTTTTTACTGTTTACCGATGAGCGTATGATAGCTGATGTAGCTCCAATTCAAGAGGTTGAGAGTTATGATGAAGAGGTAATGGAAATGCGCAAATTATTACTAAAGGCTCTTACAGAGCTCGAGCTTAGCGTTCGTGCATTGAATTGCTTAAAGGCAGCAGAAGTGGAAACAGTAGCCGATCTGGTCTCTTACACAAAAGCAGATTTGATGAAGTTTAGGAATTTCGGAAAGAAATCACTCACAGAGCTTGAAGATCTTGTTGCAAACTTGGGTTTATCCTTTGGTATGGACACAAGTAAGTATAAACTCGATAAGGAATAATTGAAAAATGAGACACGGTAAGAAATTTAATCATTTAGGTCGAACAGCATCTCACCGCAAGGCTATGCTGAGTAACATGGCTACTTCTCTTGTTATTCACAAGAGAATAAACACTACTGTAGCCAAAGCAAAAGCACTTAAAAAGTATGTTGAGCCTCTTGTTACTAGATCAAAAATAGATAGTACTCATAATAGAAGAATGGTCTTTAGCTATCTCCAAAGTAAAGATGCTGTGACAGAACTTTTCAAGGATGTGTCAATAAAGATTGGTGATCGTCCAGGAGGGTATACGCGTATTATTAAGACAGGTAATCGTCTTGGTGATAATGCGGAAATGTGCATGATTGAACTTGTAGACTATAATGAAATTTACGGAGTAGGCGAGAAGAAAGAGGCTAAAAAAGCCACGAGACGTCGCTCGAAGAAAGCGGATGATTCAAATAAAATAGAAAATGAGACTGCCGTGGAAATTCAAGATAATGTGGTAATTGACAAAGATTCTTCAGACGTCGATACGAAGCAAGAAGAAAAGGAATAAATGATCAAAGAATAATGAATTGTCGTCTAACTTGCAAAGGATAAGGGGTAAACCCTTATCCTTTTTTTGTGTCTGCTATAATATTTTAAGAAAAAATGAAAAATAAAGCCGTCGTCCTTTTAAAAGATGGAACCGTATTTCATGGGAGTTCAATTGGTCTAGATGGCACAGCGAGTGGGGAAATATGCTTTAATACAGGGATGTCTGGTTATCAAGAAATTTTCACAGACCCTAGTTATAAGGGGCAAATAATGGTCACTGCCAGTGTTCATATCGGTAATTATGGAATTGCAGATGAGGAATCTGAGAATCCAAAAGTTCAGATTTCCGGATTGATCACTAGAAATTTCAGTGAAGTTCAATCAAGAGTTAAATCTGAAGGAAAGACATTAAAAAACTTTTTGAGTAAACAAGACATTGTTGCGATCACCGATGTTGATACCAGAGCGCTAGTTAAGTACATTCGAGACAATGGTGCTCAGAATGCTTTAATTAGTACTGAAATTCATAAAATTGATTCTTTAAAAGAAAAATTGAATAATACGCCTTCTATGGCGGGCTTAGAATTATGCTCTCTGGTTAGCACTGAAAAACCATATACAATTGGAGATGAAAATTCTAGCATAAAGATTGTTGCCTTAGATTTAGGCATCAAAAAAAGTATTCTTAATTGTCTCATTGGCTTGGATTGTCGAATTAAAGTTTTCCCTTATAATACTCCTTTTGAAACACTAAAATTGGAGAATCCGGATGGATATTTTTTATCTAATGGGCCAGGAGATCCTAGTGCTTCTAATGATGTAATGGAAGTGACAAAAAAAATTATATTTTCGGGCATACCGACTTTTGGTATATGCTTGGGCCACCAAATGATAGCTTTAGCCTCTGGATTAAGAACATACAAGATGCATAATGGTCATCGTGGAATAAATCATCCAGTGAAGAACCTAATTACAGGCAAAGGCGAGATAACTAGCCAGAATCATGGCTTTGCAGTTGTTATGGAAGATGTTAAAATAAATCCTAATATTGAGTTGACTCATGTACATTTAAATGATAATACCGTTGCGGGTATAAGACGCAATGATTATCCCGTTTTTAGTGTTCAATACCATCCAGAAGCTTCGCCAGGACCGCATGATTCGCGTTACCTTTTTGAGGATTTTATAAAAATGATTAAAAAATAAGTATATAATGCCTATAATAACTGCTATCCATGGTCGTCAAATCTTAGATTCTCGAGGGAATCCAACAGTTGAGGCTGAAGTTTATTGCGAAGATGGCTCATTTGGACGTGCAGCAGTCCCAAGTGGAGCTTCTACAGGTGTTCATGAGGCTGTTGAGATGAGAGATGGCGATAAGGCTATTTATATGGGTAAAGGTGTTTTAACTGCAGTAGAGAATGTTAATACAATTATAGCGGAATCTGTTGTTGGTCTTGAAGTCACTGATCAGGCTGAAATTGACCTGGCGATGATTGAAGCTGATGGATCTGCTAATAAAAGTAAGCTTGGTGCTAATGCAATTTTAGCAGTTTCTCTTGCAGCTGCTCATGCTGCCGCGCAATCATCTAACCTTCCTCTTTTTCAATATATTGGAGGTGTTACCGCTAGAACTTTACCAGTTCCGATGATGAATATCTTAAATGGAGGAGAGCATGCTGATAACTCTATTGATTTTCAAGAATTTATGGTAATGCCAGTTGGGGCAGAAACATTTAGTGAGGCTCTTAGAATGGGT
>CAJWXO010000131.1 GCA_913049755.1 uncultured Cryomorphaceae bacterium | reverse complement strand
AGCTTGTAATCCCATGATTGCAGACGAATATGAGGGTAAGGAAATGAATACTTTATTAAACCGATTCCATATGTGGTTTCCAGGGGGAATTGTGCTAGGCAGCTTGGTATCTCTTTTGATGACAAGTCTTGACTTAGGATGGCAAGCACAAATTTGGATCATTATGATTCCGACTTTAATTTATGCTTATCTCTTTATGGGTCAGAGTTTTCCGAAACCCAAAATGGAGGCAGTAACTTCCATTGCTGAAAACTTTAAAGCTATGCTTTCTCCGATATATCTATTCATTTTGGGATGTATGGCACTAACAGCAATTTCAGAATTTGGACCACAACAATGGACCAGTTTAATTTTGAGTAGTAGTGGAGCTCACCCCATGGTAATTTTGGCGCTAATAACTGGCTTGATGGCTATAGGCCGATATTTTGGAGGAGATATTGTCCATCGTTTTGATCAGACAGGAGTATTATTGGGTTCTGCTTTATTTACGGCTGTGGGTATCTTTTTATTAAGTACACAAACTGGGGGTATGGTTTACGTTGCTGCTATTTTCTTTGCGCTCGGAGTTTGCTACTTTTGGCCTAATATGATTGGTTTTGTTGCTGAAAAAATTCCACTCAGTGGAGCTTTGGGAATGTCTATAGTTGGCGGAATGGGAATGTTTTCCACCTCTATTTTTCAGGCTATCATAGGCGGATGGATTGACTCTTCAACCGCTGAACAATCTGCAATAGGACTTGAAGGTGCCGCACTTGAATTAGCCGCTGGTCAACAAACGCTAACTTATATGATAAGTTTTCCCAGTATTCTAATTGTTTTATTTACAATCTTGTATTTTTGGCAACGCAATGTTAAAAATACTACCGCATAAAAATTAAATAATTTCATTAAAAGCCACCAAATTAATGGCTTATTTTATTGGTTCATAAGGTCTTCAATATCTTCAACTTCTATTGGAATATTACTCATAAGGTTAGTTGGTGCTCCTGATTTTTGAATTACAACATCATCCTCAAGACGAATCCCAAACCCCTCCTGTGGAATGTAGATTCCAGGTTCAACTGTAAAGACCATATTGGCTTCCATAGGAAGGTGTAAAAGACCGTAATCATGCGTGTTTAGACCAAGATGATGACAAGTACCATGCATAAAGTACTTTTTATAAGAAGGATTTTCAGGGTTTTCATTTTGAACATCTATTTTGTCTAAAAGTCGTAATCCTAGAAGTTCAGAGGTCATTAGTTTTCCAACTTCTAAATGAAAATCTTTCCAAATCATCCCTGGAATTAGAAGCTTTGTTGCCTCATTTTTTACTCTTAACACAGAATTATAAACTTCTCTTTGACGTTTTGTAAAAAATCCTGAAACAGGTACGGTTCTAGTTAGATCTGCAGAATAATTTCCATATTCCGCTGCAACATCAAGTAAAACGAGTTCACCAGCCTTGCATTGTTGATTGTTTTGAGTGTAATGTAAAATATTTGCATTTATCCCAGATGCAATGATGGGTTCATAAGCAAAACCTTTTGATTGATTTTTGATAAATTCGTGAATCAATTCTGCTTCCAGTTCATATTCCCAAACTCCAGGCTTTAAGAATGGCAACAAACGACGTATTCCCTTTTCGGTAATATCACAAGCTATTTGTAATTGTTTAATTTCTTCGTCAGCCTTTATGGATCGCAATTTTTGAAGAATAGGATTACTTTTTGCATTTGAATGTGCAGGATATTGCCTTGTACACCACTTGATAAAACGATCTTCCCTAGTTTCTGTCTCTACTGCTTGTCGGTAGTGTTCGTTAGTATTAAAATAGAATGTATCACACTGTGTACTTAGTTTCTGAAATACTGCTTCAAAATCTTCTAACCAATAAATTGTTTGGATGCCACTAATATCGATAGCTTGAGCTTTGGTGAGCTTAGCTCCCTCCCATATCGCAATATGCTCATCTGTTTTACGAATAAAAAGGATCTCTCTTTGTTTCTCTTCAAAAGCATTTGGAAAGAGTACAAGAATACTTTCTTCTTGATCGATTCCAGAGAGATAAAAAATATCGCGATGTTGCTCAAAAGGTAAGGTGCTATCTGCACTTATGGGATAGATATCATTAGAATTAAAAACCGCTAAGCTCTTAGGTTTTAATTCAGCCATGAAAGCTTTTCTTGAATTGATATAGAAAGAACTTGAAAGCGGATTGTACTTCATAAAATAATTTTTATAAATATAATGGTTTTTGAAAGCCCATTGTATTTAATAAAAAAGCAATAAAATATTAAATTTAAAAAAATACCCTATAGCTACGTTCTTTATTTATAAAGTATAAAAATTACCTAAAGCTGTTTGCTGCTATCCGTTTATGCCTTAATTTTGAATAAATAAATTTAGTGTATATGACAGTAGCGGCATCTTCAATTGGAAAAAAAGTAGCGATGGCACTTTCTGGTCTTTTCCTAGTGTTGTTTTTAGCTCAACATTTTAGCATTAATTTACTTTCTGTTTTTAGCAAATCCACATTTAATCAGGTTTCCCACTTTATGGGGAATAACCCTCTCGTACAATTCATTTTACAACCAATCCTAATTTTAGGAGTCTTATTTCATTTTTCTATGGGATTTATCTTAGAGCTTCAAAATTCAGGATCTCGTTCAGTAAAATATGATTCATACAAGGGTAGTGCAAATGCCTCATGGATGTCAAGAAATATGATTTATTCAGGTATAGTAATTTTATCCTTCCTAGGATTACACTTCTATGATTTTTGGGTACCTGAGATGAATTACAAATATGTTGAGGTTTTACCTTTAAATCCAGACCGTTATTTTGAAGAATTAGTTCATAAATTTGAAAGTCCAGCTCGTGTAGGAATTTATGTCCTTTCATTTATTTTTTTAGCCTTACACTTACTTCACGGTTTTGCCTCTTCTTTCCAATCAGTAGGGATAAACAATAAATATTCAAAAACAATAAAATCCGTTACAATTGCATTTTCTATAGTTATACCGTTAGGTTTTATATTTATTGCATTGTTTCATCATTTAACTGCATTTTAAAATGGCTAGACTAGATTCAAAAATCCCCAAAGGACCTGTTGCTGATAAGTGGACAAACCATAAAAGTAAAATCAATTTAGTTAGTCCTGCTAATAAACGATTGATTGATGTTATCGTTGTTGGTACAGGTTTAGCAGGAGCTTCTGCATCTGCGACTCTTGCAGAGCTCGGCTATAATGTTAAGACTTTCTGTTTTCAAGATTCTCCCAGACGCGCTCACTCTATTGCTGCCCAAGGTGGAATTAATGCAGCAAAAAATTATCAAGGAGATGGCGATTCTACATATCGTTTATTTTACGATACAATTAAAGGTGGGGATTATCGTTCACGCGAGTCAAACGTGCA
>CAJWXO010000130.1 GCA_913049755.1 uncultured Cryomorphaceae bacterium | reverse complement strand
AAATGGAAAAAATTAGATGAGATTTGGTTTGTCGTCACTCCTCAAAATCCGCAAAAAGATCCCTCCGTTTTAGCCCCTAATAAAAATAGAATCAGAATGGTGGAATTAGCTATTCACGAGTATAGAAAATTTCGGGTAGAAAAAATTGAATTAGAATTACCCACCCCAAACTATACTGTTAATACTATCGAAGCTCTAGTTAATCGGGACCCAGAAAATAAATTTTACTTAATTATTGGGGCGGATAATTTCCAAAGTTTAGATAGCTGGAAAAGTCCTGAGAGAATTTTAGAGCTTTCCAATATCTTAGTATACCCCAGAGGGTCAAATGAATTTAATGGTTCTAATTTATTTTTAACAAATCCAAGAATCGATTTCATTGAAGCCCCACTCCTTAACGATAGTAGCAGTGAGATAAGAAAATCTATTGAACAAGCAAATAAAGCTACAGAGATCCATGATCTTCCAAAAGAAGTAAAATTGTATATTGAGTCTCAAGAATTATATCGTTCTCAATAACTCCTAATATGAAAGCTTTTTTAACTCGAGTATCAATTGCGATTTTAGAGCAGTACTCGGAAATCCATCGAGTTGGCATCATCGTGCCTTCAAAAAGAGCTGAGAGGGTTTTGAGACAAGCTATTCTCGAAGAAGTTCCATCTCCAGTTCTTTCCCCTGCGATTTTTACGATTGAAGAAATAATGGCAGACCTATCGGGTCTAGACATGGCAAATAGCATGGACCAATTAATAACTTTATATGACTCATACGAGAAGCTCAATGAAGGGTATTCAGATAGTCTTGACGAGTTTCTTAAATGGGCCCCTACAGTTTTAAAAGACTTTGATGAAATTCACCGATTTGGTGTCGACAGCAAAAGGATCTTTAAAGAGATGCAAGAAATTGAATCTCTTGCTCAATGGGGACTTGACAAACCAACTGATCTTATGAATCGTCGCCTGAACTTATGGAGACAATTACCAGATTTGTTTAATCTCTATAATGAAACCCTACATAAAAAAAACTTAGGATCTGCAGGTCAGATTTTTAACCGAGCAAGTCCAAGTAAAATAGGACCAACTAAAGTGGATTTTAATGACTGGATGTCACAAAAAGAAATAGACCATCTAGTTTTTGTGGGCTTTAATGCTCTTACCCCACCTGAGATTAGTCTATTTAAGTCTGCCTATGAATATTATGATGCAGATGCCTTCTGGGATGTTGATGCCCATTATGTCAATAATTTAAGTTCTGAAGCAGGACACTATCTGCGTAAAAACCTGAAGAATTTACCGACAAAAATGGTTTCAGAAATTATGAGCCCCCCGGCAAATTTTTTGACATCACAAATTTCTTTTTCAATAATCCGTGCTAACGGTAATATTGCTCTGGCTAAAGTAATTGGGGACATCCTTAATCATGAGCATCTATTAACCACTAATTTTAACAAATGCGCTTTAGTATTAGCTGATGAAGAATTATTAATCCCTACTCTACAGGCTCTTCCCTCAGAAATTCAAGAAGCTAACGTTACTATGGGAATGGCTTTAAACTCTACTGTGACTTATTCCAGTGTTGACCTTCTTTTCCAACTTCAAGAAACGAAAGAAATAAGTGGCAAGTATCCATTACAATTATTGGAGGCAACTTTTGCTAATCCTATATGCTGTGCAATGAGAAATGCAAGTGGCGGACTTAATATGGAATCCCAAATTAATGATCTTAAATATTCAAAAAGAAATTATTGGTCGGTAAATGATACGATTGATCTAATTGGTGAAAATTCTGATTTATGGGAAGAATATCCCAACTACATCTATTTTATAAAAAACCTGAGAAAAAGATTATTTGATTATTCTGAAAAAATCAAATCTGTATGGGAAATAGAACCGGCAAAACTATGTATACAGGCATTAGACAGGCTGATAAATTGGACAGAAAGAAAAGATTTAAAATATAGAACCGTACGACAATTATTTCGACATTTCTCAAAAGAAAGCCCGGTTAATTTTTATGGAGAACCTTTTGAAGGGTTGCAAATTATGGGGCTATTAGAAACTAGAAATCTTGATTTTGATACTGTAATTCTTGCACCTTGCAATGAAGGAGTCTTGCCCGGCAGAAGGAGCAGTAACTCATTTCTTTCTAATGATCTCCGTAAAGCATATAAAATTCCGCTTATAAGAGAACAAGAGGCAATTATTGCCTACCACACATATAGGCTTGTTCAAAGAGCAAAAAAAGTCATTTTTCTGGTAAATAGTGGATCTGATGGGCTTAATTCTAGCGAGGCAAGTAGGTTTTTGCAACAAATGGAAATCGAATTATCACGCTATTCAGGTATTAAATGGGAAGATGTTAATCTTGAATTGAAGCTTGATGCAAAAACAATAAAAGGTGAAAGAAGCATATACAAATACCCTTTAGTAATTGAGCGAACACTTAAACGACTTAAGGAAAAAGGAATAAGCCCATCAGCTGGTTCAGCTTATATAAAAAACCCTTATCAGTTTTATTTACAATATGTACTTGGAATAAGAAAAGAAGAAACTCATAGTGACCGATTGCCTGCCAATATTAGAGGAAACATATTACATGATTTGCATCAAGATTTGTATAAATACTATAAGTCCAATAATAATTGGGATTTATCAAAAATAGAAAAATCTATAACCTCAAGTATTTCAAGACACTTCCCAATTCAAAGTGACTCAGGCCCTTTTCATTTGGAAAGAAAAGTGATTGAGAAAATTGGATATGATTGGTCCCGGGAAGAAGGGAAACGAATAAAGGAAAGAGATAATCAAGCTAGCAAGTGGGAAGTTTATTTGGTTGAAGAATATTTAGAAAGCCCCCTGAAACTGAATAATGGAACTACTATTAAAATCAGAGGCAAAGCTGATAGAGTTGAAAAATGGGAAAACTATTGGGTAATTGTCGACTTGAAAACAGGAGATTTCCAAAACGACCAGATAAAATTTAAAGAATGGAATGACCTTTTAGATTCAAAGAAAAAAAAAGAAAAAGCCTTTCAGCTTATGACCTATGCTTGGCTTCTTAGTAAACAAGAGAAAACAAACCCTGCAATGAAATTTAAAGCAGGAATATCAAGTATGAGGCATGCATCTAAGCCGGTAGCTTATATAAAATGGCAAAAACACGATAGTTTAACTTTTAAAGAGTTAGAAGATTTTGAAACATTCGTCTTAATCCCCTTAGTAGAAGAAATATTGAATCCTGAAGTTCATTTTATAGATTCATTAGAGAGTTAAAATCTACTATCTATTTCCCTTCTAAAATTTTGGATACATACTTTCCAATAATATCAAACTCTATATTGACTTGATCTCCGATATTAAGGAGGTGAAAATTAGTATTATTCCATGTATAGGGAATAATTGCTACT